>NZ_JBHXJK010000030.1:0-79013 GCF_042723255.1 Amycolatopsis thailandensis | reverse complement strand
GATTGGCAGCCGGTCGCGCGTGGCCTCAGGTCCGGCCCGCTGGGGGTTCGAGCCGGGGTTTGGTCTCGGCCGCGCACTGCGGCCGAGCGTCTGGGAAGGAACTAGTTCGGCGTGACGGGCTGACCGCCGAGGGTCACCTCGATGACCTTGCCACCGTTGAGGGTGAACTTGACCTTGTCGTTCGGCGCCCGGGTGCGGATCTCGGCGACGAGGGCGTCCGCGTTGGGGATCGCCCGTTCGTCGAGCTTCGTCACGACGTCACCGGATTTGAGGCCCGCCTTCTCCGCGGGGCTGCCCGGCGAGATCTCACCGAGCTGCGCGCCGCCGGTCGGCGCGGTCTGCACTCGTGCGCCGATGAAGGTCTGCGTCGCCTGGCCGGTGTTGATGATGTCGTCGGCCGTGCGGCGTGCCTGGTCAATCGGGATCGCGAAGCCGATGCCGACGTTGCCGCCGCTTTCGCCGCCCTGGCCCTGCGCGGACTTCGGGCTGTAGATCGCCGAGTTGATGCCGATGACCTGGCCCGCCATGTTCGCGAGCGGGCCGCCGGAGTTGCCCGGGTTGATCGCCGCGTCGGTCTGCACCGCCGACATCACCGTGGTCTGGTCGCCGCCGCCACCGGCGCTCACCGGCCGGTTCAGCGCGCTGACGATGCCCGAAGTGACCGTGCCGGCCAGCTCGAACGGCGAACCGATGGCGACCACCGGCTGCCCGACCCGCAGGTCGTCGGAGCGGCCGAGCTCGACCGGGGTCAGGCCGCTGACGCCGCTGACCTTCACCACGGCGATATCCGTCGTGGGGTCACGCCCGACGACGGTCGCGGTGCCCTTCTTGCCGTCCTGGAACACCGCCTGGATCTGCCCGCCGCCACCGGCGGCGACCTCGACGACGTGGTTGTTGGTCAGGACGTAGCCGTCAGTGCTGAGCACGAAACCGGAGCCCTCGCCCGCGCCGGACCGGCCGGACACCTGCAGCTCGACCACGCTCGGCGACAGCTTCTGCGCCACCGACTCCACCGAACCGGCGGGCAGGTTGCCCGTCTGCTGGGCGGGCTTCGGCGCGTCGAGCGCGTTCACGGAGGAGCCGCCGGTCGCGTCACCGGTCAGGTAGCCGACCGTGCCGCCCGCGACCCCGCCGACCACCAGCGCGATCGCCGCGACACCGGCGAGCAGCTTGCCCGAGGTGGACTTCTTCGCCTGGCGCTGCTGCGGGACCGCGTAGACCGACGGACCCGGCTGGGTGAACGGCGGCTGCTGGCCGGGGATCTGGTGTCCCTGGGTGTACGGGTTCTGGTGCTCCGGCGCGGGCGCCTGCTGGGTCTGGGTCTGCTGGGCCTGGGGCGACCACGGGTTGTACTGCTGGTCCGGGGGGTAGGCCTGCTGCGCTCCGGTCTGCGGAGTGGCATGGCCGCCGAGGCCGGTCGCGTCAGGCTGCTGCGGCGCAGGCTGTGCGGCCCAGCTCGCGCTCCGCTCCGCGTCCGGCTGGGTGCCGGCGGGCCGCGCCTTCTCGGCGTCCTGGCCGCTGGGGTCGTTCTCGGTCATGTCCTCACCTTGCGGGATGGTCCTGAGAAGTTCCTGAGCCAAAGCTGTGCATCGCACATGAGTATGGCCCCGTCAGCGGGTGGCGCGCAGCTTGTCCGCGATCTGCTCGGGCGTGGCGTCGTTGATCCACACGGCCATTCCGGACTCCGAGCCCGCCAGGTACTTCAGCTTGTCCTTGGACCGCAGGACCGAGAAGACCTCCAGGTACAGCCAGCCGAGCTCGCGATCGCGTTTGGCTGGCGCCTGGTTCCAGGCCGCGATGTAGGGCAGCGGCCGGTCGTAGAGCCCGTCGCAGCGGCGAAGGACTTCCAGGTAGACGTCGGCGAAGTCGTCGCGCTCGGCGTCCGACAGCGCGGGGATGTCGGGCACCTGGCGATGCGGCACGATCTGGACCTGCACCGGCCAGCGCGCGGCGGGCGGCACGAACGCCGTCCAGTGCTCGCCCGCGGCCACGACCCGCGCCCCGGACTCCCGCTCGGCGGCCAGGACGTCGCCCATCACCGGACGGCCGTGTTCGGCCTCGTAGGCGCGCGCGACCTCCAGCATCCGTTCGGTCTTCGGCGTGACGAACGGGTAGCCGTAGATCTGACCGTGCGGGTGATGCAGGGTCACGCCGATCTCTTCGCCGCGATTCTCGAACGGGAAGACCTGCTCGACACCGTCCATCGCGGACAGTTCGGCGGTGCGATCGGCCCAGGCGTCGACGACCGCGCGGACCTGCTTCGAGGTCAGCCCGGCGAAAGAACCGTCGTGATCACTGGTGAAGCAGACGACCTCGCAGCGGCCGACACCCGGCGCGATCGGCACCAGCCCCGCGCCGTCCACTGTGGACGAATCGCCGATGACGTTGCGGGAGAAGGACGGGAAGCGGTTCTCGAACACCGCGACGTCGTAGTCCGGTTCCGGGATCTCGCTGGGTTTCCCGGGTTTGGTGGGGCACAGCGGGCAAAGGTCGGCGGGCGGTTTGTAGGTCCGCGTCTGCCGATGCGCGGCCATCGCGACCCATTCGCCGGTCAGCGGGTCGCGCCGGATCTCCGACGCCGCCGCGACCCGCGGCAGGTCTCGCGTGTCCTCGGCGGTGCGCTCGGGCGCTCCGGGCGCGTCGAAGTAGATGATCTCCCGGCCGTCGGCCAGGTGCCTAACCGTGCGCTTCACGCTTCTTCAGCCTCAGCCGTCTCCGCCGTTTCGGCGATCATCAGCTCACCCGCCTGCTCGGTGAGCTTTTCCCTTGCGTTGTCGGACAAACCGTCGTCCGAGACGACGACGTCGGCCTCTTCGAGCCCGGCGATGGTGGAGATGCCGACGATGCCCCATTTGGTGTGATCGGCCAGCACGACCAGCTTGCGCCCCGCTTCGACGAGCGCGCGGTCGGTCTCGGATTCGGTGAGGTTCGGCGTGGTGAACCCGGGGCCGTCGGCCATCCCGTGCACGCCGAGGAAGACGACGTCCAGATGCAGCGACCGCAGGCTCTGCACGGCCACCGGCCCGACGAGCGCGTCCGACGGCGTGCGGACGCCGCCGGTGAGGACCACCGTGCGATCCGGCTGGTTCGCGCCGCGCAGCACGTCGGCGACCTGGATGGAGTTCGTGACGATCGTCAGGCCGGGGACCTCGTCGAGCGCCCTGGCCAGCGTCCAGGTGGTGGTGCCGGCGGAGATGCCGATCGCGGTGCCCGGCCGGACCAGCCCGGCCCCGAGGGCTGCGATGGCTTCCTTCTGGGCCCGCTGGCGCACGGATTTGGCCTCGAAACCCGGCTCGTCGGTGCTCTTGCCGACGTTGGAGGTGGCGCCGCCGTAGACCTTCTCGACCAGTCCGCGGGCGGCCAGCACGTCGAGATCGCGGCGCACCGTCATGTCGGAAACGCCGAGCCTCGTGACGAGGTCGCTGACCCGGACCGCCCCGGTCCGGCGCGCCTCCTCGAGGATCACCGCCTGTCGTTGCCGCGCGAGCACGAAGCCTCCGATGACTGCACTGGATCAACTACACAAAATCCTACACGATCAAACAAGGACTTCGTGTGGCAGAAAGGCCGGTCTATTCGGCGGAGGTCTCCTCGGCCTGTTTGACGCCGTCGATCGGGACCCCGCGGAAACTCAACACGAACAGGGCCACGGCGCCGAAGAACAGCGCGATGTCGGCGACGTTCCCGACGAACCAGCCGTTGTAGTCGATGAAGTCGACGACGTGGCCGCGGGCGAAGCCGGGCTCGCGGAACAGGCGGTCGCCCAGATGCGTCGTCGCGCCGCCGAGCAGCAGCCCGAGCGCGATCGCCCAGCCCGCCGAGCGGACCTTGCGCGAGATCCACAGCAGCGCGACCACCGCGACCGCGGCCACGATCGCGAAGATCCAGGTGGAACCGGCGCCGAGCGAGAACGCCGCGCCCGGGTTGTACAGCAGCCGGAACCGGATGAAGTCGCCGATCACCGGGATCGGCGCGCGATCGGTGAGGGCGTCGACGGCCCACCATTTGGTCAGCTGGTCGGCGGCCAGCAGCACCGCGGCCACCAGCAGAGTCCACAGCAGACGGCGGGGCGGCAGCTCAGGCGCGTTCTCGGTGTTCATCACCCGTCAGAGTAATGGCGAGCGCGTTGAGCGCGGCGGGGAAGCCCACGTACACGGCGAGATGCAGGATCGTCTCGACGGCCTCCCTGAGCTCCCCCGCGTCCTTCGCTTCCTGGAGGACGTCCGCCAGCTCCGGGCCCACGCCGCCCTTCGCCGTGTACACCGCGATCCGCTTGAGCCGCCGGATCGTTTCGTCGTCCTGGCCGAGGTCACCGCCGACGTTCGTCACGGCGGCACGGTGAAACGCGAGCTGCGCCTCCGCGTAGCCCAGGGTCTCCAGCGCGGCGACCGTCACCAGCTGCCGTTGTGCCAGCGAAAGCCCGGGCCGCTGGTAGACGCCGCCGTAGACGAAAGCGACGGCTTCTCTGCCGTAGTCCGTGGCTTGAACGGCCTCGAACAGCTCCAGCACGGCGGGGTTCTCGACGCCGCCGAGAAGCCTGAGCAGTTCGAGGCCCTTGTCGTGATCACCCATCAGGCAGGGGCCCCGGGGAGTCGCAGCGTCATCAGCGCGCCGCCTTCGGGAGCGCGTCCCGCGTAGACGTCACCGCCGTGGCGCTGTGCCGCGTGCTGGACGATGGCCAGCCCGAGCCCGGAACCGGGCAGCGTCCGCGCCTCGGACGAGCGGTAGAAGCGGTCGAACACCTTCGGCAGGTCCTCGTCGGCGATCCCCGGCCCGGAGTCCTCGACTTCGAGCACCGCGGTGCCGTCGCCGACCGGGTACAGCCGGACCCCGACCGTCGTCCCCTCCGGCGAGAACTTCACCGCGTTGTCCAGCAGGTTCAGCACCGCGCGTTCCAGGGCGCTGGTGTCGCCGGTCAGCACCCACGGCTGGAGGGAGACGTCGAACTCGATCTCGCCCGCGCGGCGGCGTGCCCTGTCCAGCGCGCGCTCGACGACGTCGACCATCTCGACCCGCTCGTGCTCGATCCGCGGCTCGTCCTGGCGCGCGAGTTCGACGAGGTCGCCGATCAGCTGGGTCAGCTCGTCGAGCTGGCCGCGGATGTCGGCCTCGATGTCGGCGCGGTCCTCGTCGGACAGCGTCCGCGCGCCCGGCCTGCTCGCGGACAGCAGCAGCTCCAGGTTGGTGCGCAGCGACGTCAGCGGCGTCCGGAGTTCGTGACCGGCGTCGGCGACGAGCTGGCGTTGCCGTTCCTGCGATTCGGCGACCGTGCCCAGCATCGTGTTGAAACTCTGGGTGAGGCGGGCGAGTTCGTCGTCACCGCTGACCGGGATCGGCCGCAGGTCACCCGTGGTGGCGACGCGTTCCGCCGCCGACGTCAGTCTGTCGACCGGCCGCAGGCCCGCTCTCGCGACGGCCGTTCCCGCGGCCGCGGCGACCAGGATCCCGGCACCGCCGATCAGGAACAGGACCACCGAGAGCTCGTTCAAGGTGCGCTTGGTCGGGCCGAGCGACTGGGCGAGCACCATCGCCTGTCCCGCGCCCTGCGGGAGGGCGACGACGCGGCTGTCGGTCTTCGGGTCGGTGCGCAGGGAGAACGGCTTGTCGCCGGAAGCGACCGCGATCTCGTCGTCGCCGTAGGGCGGGCGGCTGCCGGACTGCGGATAGGTCAGCCGGACCTTCTGCCCGACCGTCAGCTGCCCGATCTGCAGGTCCGCGCTGGCCAGGAAGGCCCCGGGCACCTGCTGCAGTTCGGTCTGGACCTGCGGCGATTCGACGGCGGCCCGCGCGCGGGCGAGCAGGTTGTCGTCCACCTGCTGGTAGAGGTTGTCGCGCACGACGAGGTACGCGCCCAGGGACACCAGCGCCACCGCGCCCGCGACCGAAGCGGCCGCGAGCAGCGTCACCCGGCCGCGGAGCGAGAAGCGCCGGGCGCCCCAGCGGTCGCCGCGTGGATCCTTTTCGGACACGTCGACGCCGTGGACCGGGTCGGTCACGGCGGGGTTTCCCGGAGGACGTAGCCCACTCCCCGTACCGTGTGGATCAGCCTCGGTTCGTTCCCAGCCTCGGTCTTTCGGCGCAAGTAGCCGACGTAGACCTCCAGCGCGTTGCCCGACGTCGGGAAGTCGTATCCCCATACTTCCTCCAGGATCCGGCTGCGGGTCAGGACGTGCTTCGGGTAGGAGAGGAACAGTTCGAGGAGGGCGAATTCGGTCCTCGTGAGACTGATCTCCCGCCCGGCACGGCGCACCTCACGCGTCCCCGGGTCCAAGGTGAGGTCCGCGAACGACAGGATCTCGGCGTTCTGTCCCGCCTGCGGGTCCGGGATCGCGCGACGCAGAAGCGCGCGAAGGCGCGCGAGAAGCTCTTCGAGCGCGAAGGGCTTCGGCAAGTAGTCGTCGGCGCCGGCGTCGAGGCCGGACACCCGGTCGGACACGGTGTCCCGCGCGGTGAGGACGAGAATCGGCAGGTCGTCACCGGTGCTTCGCAGGCGTCGGGCGACCTCCAGGCCGTCGAGCCGCGGCATCATCACGTCGAGGACCATCGCGTCGGGTCTGTTGGCGATGATCGCTTCCAGGGCCTGCGCGCCGTCCCCGGCCAGTTCCACCTGGTACCCGTTGAACTCAAGGGATCGCCTGAGTGATTCACGGACGGCCCTGTCGTCGTCCACTACGAGGATGCGCATGGCGACAGTCTTACGCAGAGTGCTGAGACTCGCCTAAGAACACACACAGAACCAACAAAGGAAATCCGGCGGTCCACAAGACGTTTCAGCCGGTCTCGGGCCCTTTTGCAACAGGTGCGTTCCATCTGCGCCACAAAGCGAGCATTCGGACCCCCACCACGACGGCAGCTGCTACCACCGTCACCGGCCCCGGCGGCAGTCGCAGAGCGTGACCGATCACGACGAGCACGGCGCCCGCGAGCGCGGCGACCGCGTAGATCTCCTTCCGCAGCACGAGCGGGATTTCCCGCAGGAGGAGATCACGCACAGCGCCGCCGCCGATACCCGTCGTCATCCCGATCAGGCACGCCGCGTAGGGAGTGGCGCCCGCGTTCAACGCGATGGTGGTCCCGGCCGTCGCGAACACCCCGAGCCCGAGCGCGTCCGCGAGCAGCACGCCGCGCCGCAGCTTCGCGATCTGCGGGTGGAAGACGAACACGACCAGCGCCGTCCCGCCGCAGACCGCGAGGTACGGCCAGGTCCGCAGCGTCGTCGGCGGAGTGATCCCGAGCAGGACGTCACGGATGACCCCGCCGCCGAGCGCGGTCGTGAGCCCGACGACGACCACCCCGAAGACGTCCAACCTGGACCGCACCGCCGCGAGCGCCCCCGAAGCGGCGAACGCGATCAAGCCGAGGAACTCGAGCGCGGTGAGGATCATTACTGGTCGAGCAGGCCACCGCGGTAGGCCAGCAGCGCGGCCTGCACCCGGTTCGCCGCGCCGATCTTGGACAGGACGGCCGAGACGTAGCCCTTGACCGTGGCCTCGGACAGGTGCAGGCGCCCGCCGATCTCGGCGTTGGACAGCCCCTGGCCGATCAGCCCGACGACCTCACGCTCCCGCTCGGACAGCGACGCGAGCAACTTGCGCGCCGGCTGCGCGGCCCGCTGCTCGTCCCGATGCGACTGGACCATGCGCGCCGCGACCCCGGGGTCGAGCACCGCGCCCCCGCGCGCGAGGTCACGGACGGCCCTGAGCAGCGCCGCCGGGTCGATGTCCTTCAGGAGGAAACCGTTGGCCCCGAGCCTGAGCGCGAGACTGACGTAGTCGTCGATGTCGAACGTGGTCAACATGGCCACGGTCGGCGGATCCGGCAACGCGAGAATGGCCCTGAGCGCGCGAATGCCGTCGTCAGGCGCCCGCATCTTGATGTCGAGCAACGCGACGTCGGGGTGGTATCGCCGGGCGACCTCGACCGCTGATCTCCCGTCGCTCGCCTCGCCCACGATCTCGATGTCGGCAGCGCCGGACATCATGGCACGCAGGCCCGAGCGGACCAGTTCCTCGTCGTCGGCGAACATGAGCTTGATCAACGAAGCCCTCCGGCAGCCGGGGGAGCGGCGTCTCGCGTCCCGTTAACGAAGATTACCTACTGTTGTTCAGGGTTTCGAAACCAGACACGTACGAGTGACCCTCCCGGGTCATCTGTGTCGATCTAGCTCTCGATTCAGACCCTGTTTTCCTGCGTGTGAGTGTGCGTCCTCGGGGACGGATCCGCAGGTCGAGTGTCACTAGGCGGCCAGTGTCTCTTCTTGGTCGCGGGTTTCCCGGCCTGCTTGCGCGCAACCGCCGTTCGGGGGGTTTCGGGCTTTCACCGGGCTGGCCGCTTGCTCCGCCCGGGTGCGACTTGCGCCCTCACGCTCGGGCCGCTCCGGTCACCCGGTAGGCTGCGCCTGGCAGTACATGCCCTCGTAGCTCAGGGGATAGAGCACCGCTCTCCTAAAGCGGGTGTCGCAGGTTCGAATCCTGCCGGGGGCACCGATTCAGCCAGAGTAAGCATCTTCGCTCCGTAGTCGGGCCTGGTGACGCGACTACGGAGCATCGATTTGGCATATTCAGGTCGTCGGCGATGTCGATCCGCTGAGGAAAGTCCGCCTAGCGCGAGTCCTGGTCGGCGCCGTGGACGGGACGGAGATCGAACTCTCCAGCGCGCGCCGACCAGCAAGCCAATCCGACTACTCTTCACGCAGGGCTTGAATCGCGAACTTAACCCGCTCCTCGATCTTGATTGCCAGAGTCTCGGCTGTCGCTGTCGGGATTGGCTCGACGTAGTCGACGGTGCCATCGTCGTTGACCCAGGTGAGCACCATCCAACCCGCGTCATAAACCTTCCGCGCAATGAGCCGTTCAAGCGCGATGGCGTACTGGTACGCGTACGTCATATTCTTGAACGCGAGGTCATCGAGAGGGAAGCGGATCTTCGCCTTCTGCATTCGCGTCAACTGAATGGGGTCGCCGCTTTCCGCATCTCGGTTGAACGTCATGCACCATGCGGCCCAGACCCCGAGCTTACCGAACGCTCCCGTCTCTTCCTGCACAGCCTTCACGTCGACTGCACTGCCGATCGCTTCTTCGATGCGATTGTTCGCGTTGTTGCCCGGGCTGGACGCTTGCGACTTCAGCTCTACGACACCCACCAGATGCCCCTTGTGCGTTGCCACCACGTCCCAGTTCTTCGAGCGGCGGTAGTAACCCGGGATGATGCTGTCCACCTTGACATCCGGCTCGTCGAGTCCTGCGTCCACAAACATCTGCTTGACGAACATCGCGATGCTCTGCATATGCCGCGAGTCGCGCGCCTGCGCACCGGTGTCCGACCGGCCGTCGGCGGCGAGCCGGGCGACGGCTTCATTTTTTGCTTTCCACCAGTTAATTAGGAGTGGTTCGACATCACGCGTCATGGTCAGGCACTGTATCGGTCAGCTCGTACTCCAGTATGTCGATTCCGTAAACCCGTGCTGCGGCAGAGGTCGCGGCTTCGACATCGCGCGCTCGGAAAGCTCGGCGTAGCTCATCGGCGAGTTCGCCGGGGATCGCGGTTGGGGCTGGCACGCGGATCTTCTTCAGGTACTGAGCCTGGAACCGCAGGGTTCCGCCGCGCATCCGCACACAGTATGCCTCGATGAAGGCCTGCGCGATCCGGGAGAGCAGGATCCCGCCGAGGACTTCCATGTCCCACGTCTCTGACACAACGTAATAGAGGTTGTGGTGAGGGTAGTGGCCACCCGGCTCCAGAACCGGGTGGATACGCGCCTTCATGTCCTGCAGCAACAGCTTTGGCCTGTCGATGATCGAGGCGTTCACTTTGTCGATCGTGCGATGCCAGCGATCGGGGTTCTTTTTCGCGACGAATCGATCCTTGATCGCCGGGTGCGCGCTCAGGTGGGCGGCGAGACGCGGGAAGTCCGCAAGATCGACGAGGTTGCCGTCAATATCCCACGGGTTCACCAGATAGTTGCCCTGCCACTCGAACGAGCCCGTCATCAGGTCTCGCCGCATCGACAGCGGCAACAATCGTCCTGGCTCCGCCGCGTCAGCGTCCTTGGTGACGTATGCCTTGTCGGCACCGGTGGCGATGCCGATGGCGACACGAGTACCTGTGGCCTCGTCGTGCAGAGAAGGGAAGCCGTCGTTGAGCCGTTCAATCAGGGCGAGGCGTGCCGGTGACCCGGTGGGCCACATCTCACCAGCCGGAAACCAGTGCGGGAGGCGGTGGGCACGAACGCCCGTGTCAGTGAAGTGTGTCTGCGATTCGTCGCGCGACCACTTGGCCAGTGTCTGTGCGGAGGACTCGCCGAACGAGGCAGTGGTGTCCGCGACTATCGATGTGCCCTGACGTTGATTGGCCAGTACGGTGATCGCCGGGTAAGCGGAGACTGCGGACTCGAACGCGTCTACATCGTGCATGGTCCAGACGTGCTGGACTGAGTACCGAGAGGACACCAAGTCGCGCAACAACTCGCCGTATTGGTTCCGCATCCAGCGGTCAGCGCAGATGAAGCCGACCCGACCGCCGGGTTTCAGCATCGCGAGGCATCGCTCGTAGAAGCCCACGTAGATGTCTCCGCGGCCTTTCATCGTTGTCCAGGCACGGCGATACTCGGCTGCCGTACTGGCGTCGAGGTCGTCATAACGAATGTACGGAGGGTTGCCGATGGCGACATCGACGGCCCGGTCATCAACGCTAGGCAGCAGGAAGTCCTGACGACGTACCCAGGTCTTCGCGAGTGTGGTAGCCGTGTCCTCGGGCGCACCTGCGGCAACGAGCAAGTCGTGGCAAACCCGGCGAGCAGTCTTCACATGCTCCAGCTGCAGGTCATACGCCCGAACGGCGTCGCCGAGCAGCGCCAAGTCCCTGCCTTGGGCTTGCGCCGACGAGATCAGGCGTTCGACCGCCGGGCCAAGGAAGGCCCCGGATCCGCACGATGGCTCTAGCAGATGCAACGAGCCAAGGTCGCGATCGGCGGTGTAGCCGGTGATATCGAGCAGAACGTCGACGACCCAGCGGCGAGTGAAAAACTCGCCATAGTTGGTTGTCGACGTGGAAGCGGTCAGGGTCACCCTGCCACTCTAGAGACGACCACTGACGGTTCGGAGGCCGACACGACCGGGACGGTCTCCCGGCTGTCCACTACGTGAAGGCACTGTCCTTGTCTTCCTCGTCGAGGTCGTCCCCGCCTGCCAGGATGTGGTTGAGCACGGAGTTCAGTTCGGTGTCGATCTTGGCCCGCGCGGGCCAAGTTGGCTTCCACCTCGACTTGCAAGAGCACTCCGGAGAGGATCCCCACGGCATTCTTGGTCTCGACGACCTTGCCATTGTCGATCCGGTAGCCGTTCTTGGCGGCGAAGTCCTCGGTCGTCTCAAGGCTGCGCACCAGATCACGCACAGCCTGTTCGGTGTCATCGATGATCTTCACCGCCGCGGACAACCGCGCGGCGAGATCCTCGAGTTCCTGGCATCGGGTACGAAGATTCTCGGCCGCCGCGTCCGCTGCTTCCCCTGCCCGCCGGCATCATCTCGAGCCCGGTACGCAGTCGCGGCAGTGGTCAGCGATGCCGCGTAGAAATCCACACCCTTCGCCGAGACTCCGATGGAATTCTCCCAATGCGGACCGAGCTCAGTGGCGGTCTTCGCGGACTCCGTGCCGCTCAACGCGGCGGAAAGCGCCGTCACCCGCTCCAGATCCAGCTCGCGCACGATTCCCGCAGCCCGCTTCTCCTGATCGGCCGCGGCACGCAGGGCTTTCGGATCAGCTTCGAACCCCATCATACACCGCTCCCCCGAATTGAGGTTACTTGTCCCGTTTGAGAGGTTTAAGTCGCGCTGACCAGGCGTCCGAAGGGGGCGCATCAAGACTGTCGGTGCCCTCCCCATAATGGGATCGTGACCGACGGACACGAGCCCCAGCCGTTCGCGCACCTGAGTGCGCCGAACGCGGCGCTCTACCGCGACGTCCTGCTGACGTTCGCGCGGGCGAGGGACCGGTTCATCGTTCACATGCGTCCGGAGGACGTCACGACGGACCTCGGCAGGCCTGGTGACATCGAGCAGGTCGCGGACGCGCTGGACAAGCTCGTCGACTGGGGTAACTTGCGGGCGGACCCGGATACGAGCCGGGTGACCAGTGTCGCCGACTTCCATCGCGCCCGGTACCTGTACCAGCTCACGGCGGCCGGCCAGGCCGCCGAAGAGGCGCTTGCGGTTTACGACCAGGCGCTGGGCCGCCGGGGTTCGCTGCAGTCGGTGGCGCTGGAGGACATCGCCGCGCAACTGCGGGCGCTCGTGGAGCTGGCGGGGGCGCGGGAGCTCGACCCGGCGAAGGTGCATCTGCTGCTGCTCGCGCTCGCCGAGCGGTTCACCGGCTTGGCCGACAACGCGCAGGCGTTCATGGCGTCGCTACGCCGGGTGATCGATTTCGCCGACGGCGATGTGGAGGCGTTCGTCGCCTACAAGCAGCGGCTGATCGACTACGTCAACCGGTTCATCGCCGACCTCGCCAACCGGGGTGCGGAGATCGCCACCTTGTTGAGCGAGATCGAAGAAGCTGGCGTACGCGAACTGCTTATGGTGGCCGCGAAACGCGAAGCGGCCGACGTCGCGCCTGACGATCACGAGAACGCGGCTGCCATCGAAACCTGCTACGACACCTGGCGAAATCGGTGGCGCGGGCTGCACGACTGGTTCGTCTCCGCCGATTCTCGCCGTCAGTCGCAGGCACGGTTGCTGCGCGGAGCCGCTGTCACAGCCATCACCCAGCTCATCGACACGGTGGCCGCGCTCAACGAACGTCGTTCCGGAAGGTCGGACCGCTCGGCGGACTTCCGCACCCTGGCGCGGTGGTTCGCGGAGGCCCCGGATGACGACGCGGCGCATCGCCTGTGGCGGACGGCGTTCGGGCTCGGTTCAGCGCGACATCTCACGGTCGACAACGAAACCGTCGCCGTGTGGGAAGAAGAGCAACCGGCACCGAATACACCGTGGCGGCAGGCACCGGGGGTGCACATCAGTCCGCAGTTGCGCAGGACCGGATCCTACGAGCGGCGCGGCCAGCCGAACCGGGTCGCGGACCGCGCGGAGCAGCGGCGGATTCTGGCCGAGCAGGCGGGTCTCGAAGCCGAACAGGTCGCTACGGCGCGGGCGAAGCTGGCGACACCGGGACCGACGCGGCTGTCGGCTTTGGGTGAGCTCGACGCGCGGGCGTTCCGGCTCTTCCTCGGTCTTCTCGGCGACGCTCTGTCCGCTCGCGCGCCTGGCGATCACGAGATCCGGACCACCACGAGCGACGGCACGATGGAAGTCCGTTTGACGCTCGTACGGGGTGGCGGAACAGTGAGCATCGAAACCGAGGACGGGATTCTCCGCGGACCTGAGCACCTGATCGAGATCATCGACCTGATCGGGAACGGCCGGGTGGAGGCGATCGCGTGACCGCGCTCGGCGAGGAAGCCGTTGCCCAGCAGCGAAAGGCTCTACGGGCGTTACTCGCCAAGCCACTGTTGACAGCGGGAGCGGACGACGAAGTACTGCGGTTGGTCCGGCGCCATGCGACGGAGCTCCGTGATTGGCTGGCCACGGAGACGGGCTGGCGACTGCTGGTCGGCGCGGAATCCGCCCGCTTGTTCAAAACCGCGCCGACGTTGACCGATCAGACCCATCCGGCGAGGGACGGCAAGGGCAAACCGCCGTTCGGCCGTCGCAGGTATGTCCTGCTCTGCCTGGCGCTGGCTGTCTTGGAGCGAGCAGACGCGCAGATCACCCTCGGCCGCCTCGCCGAAGGTGTGCTCGCCGCCGCGGGTGAACCCGAGCTGGTCGACGCCGGCGTGTCTTTCACGCTGAGCAGGCGCGATGAACGTTCGGATCTCGTCGCGGCGGTCCGGCTGCTGCTCACCTGGGGTGTGCTCGAGCGGGTCGCCGGTGAGGAAGACGCTTACCTGAGCGACAACGGAGACGTCCTGTACGACGTGCAGCGCCGAGTGCTGGCCACACTCTTGACCAGTGGTCGTGGCCCTTCGACGATCAACGCCACCACTTTCGAGGCCAGGCTCGCGGAGCTTGCCCACGAACCCGTCGCCGACACCGATGACCTGCGCAATCGAGCCCTTCGCCACCGGCTCACGCGCCGTCTGCTGGACGATCCCGTCGTCTACTACGACGAGTTGGCCGACGACGAACGGGCCTACCTGGCCGGCCAGCGGCACGCGATCACCCGCCGGATCGAGGTGGCCACAGGCCTGGTCGCCGAAGTCCGCGCGGAGGGCATCGCGATGGTCGACCCCGACGACGAACTGACCGATGTGCGCATGCCGGAGCAGCGCACCGACGGCCACGCCACCTTGCTCGTCGCCGAGTACCTCGCGGCGCGGAACGGGCCGGTGCCGATCGAACGAGTGCTGGCGTATGTCAGGAAGATCGCTCGCGAGCACGCCTCCTACTGGCGTCGCGGAGTCACCGAAGCAGGCGCTGACGAGGAACTCCTCGCCATCGCGTTGCACAAGCTACGCGCACTGCGGCTCGTCGAGGATTCCGTCGGGGATCCGCCGATGGTGCGTGCGCTGCCCGCGATCGGCCGTTACCGGCTCGATGCCCCCACCATTCGGGAGAGGAAGGCCGGGAAATGACTTCGCCCGTCCCGGACAAGGCTCGCTGGCAACCACTTCGTGCCGGTCTCGTCGACCTGTTCTACTACGACATCGAAGAGTTCCACTTCCACGACGGCCGTTTGCTCTTGCGCGGCAACAACGGCACCGGCAAGTCCAAGGTGCTCGCGCTCACCCTGCCGTTCCTGCTCGACGGCGAGCTTTCGGCGCACCGGGTGGAGCCGGACGGCGACCGCAACAAACGGATGGAATGGAACCTGCTGCTCGGCGGGAAACATCCGCACAATGAACGTCTCGGCTATACCTGGCTGGAATTCGGCCGCGCCCTTCCCGATGGGAGCGCCGAATACCGCACGATCGGCTGTGGTCTCAAGGCGGTCGCCGGGCGTGGCATCGCCAGGCACTGGTTCTTCGTCACCGACCAGCGCATCGGCCGGGACCTCTCGCTGGTGAGCCCGACAAGGGTGGCGCTGACCAGGGAGAAACTCAAGGACGCCGTCGACGGACATGGCCTGGTATACGACACAGCGTCGGACTACCGGCGCGCGGTGGACGAAGCACTGTTCGGACTGGGGCCACACCGATACGAAGCCCTCGTCAATCTGCTGATCCAGCTCCGACAACCGCAGCTGTCGAAGAAACCGGACGAGAAGCTGCTGTCCCGCGCGCTCACGGAGGCGCTCCCGCCGCTCGACCCGTCCTTGGTGACCACGGTCGCGGAAGCTTTCCGCGGGCTGGACGAGGAGCGGGAAACCTTGCGTGCCCTCGCCGAGGCGAAGACGGCGGCGGAACAGTTCCTCCTGCATTACCGGCGCTATTCCCGGATCGCGGCCAAACGCCGTGCGGCGCCGGTTCGCCACACCCACAGCAGGTATGAACAGCTGGGACGCGAGCTGGGTGAAGCCGAAGCAGCTCACGAAAAGGCGACGCTGGCGTTGGAAGAGACACAACGACTGCTCAACGAGCTGGCGGCGGCGAAGACACAGCTGGAAGCACGACGCACCGCGCTGCAGGACAGTCCGGAAATGCGGGACGCCGAGAACCTCAAGAAGGTCGGAGAAGAAGCCGACAAGCTCAGCAAGTTCGCCTCAGCGAGGGAACGCGACCTGACGTCTGCTGCCGACATCCTGCGACGCCGCGAAGAGCAAGCCGAGTCGGCACGGCGAACGACCACCTCCGACTCGGCTACTTTGTCGCAGGCCAAGGAAAACGCGCGTGAAGCCGCCGAGACCGCTTACCTGGCCGACGGACATGCCGCTGTCGTCGCCGACGAAGACGAGCGAGCCGGGCAAGCGCTCGTCGAACGACAGACCAGCGCGGTCGACCGGCTGCAACGGCTGCTCAACGCCGCCGCGGAGGCCGAAGCCGCCTTGCGTGCGGCACGCACAAGCGTGGACCGGATCACCTCCGAGCAGCAGGCCGCCGCTGAACGGATCGCGGTCGCCGAGGAAAATATCGCCGCACGCGGTGTCGCGCTCGTGGCAGCCTATCGGTCTTATCTGACAAGTACCCGGCAGTTCACGCTGTCCGATGTGGACGAATTGCTCGACTCACTTGAGGCATGGACCGAGACGCTCGCCGGTGCAGACCCGGCGGCATCGGCCGTGGAAGCGGCCGTGCTGCGGGCAACCAACGAACTCGGCCGCCGGGAAGCCGCGTTGGAAGCAGACCGAGCAGCGGCGGAGAACGAACGGCAGGCCATCGTCGACGAGATCGCACGGCTCGAGGCAGGCGGGCACGACGATCCACCGAAGCCTTACACCCGTGACGAAGAAGCACGAGTCGGCCGTCCTGGCGCTCCGCTGTGGAAGATCGTGGACTTCGTCCCCGGCGTCACCGCAGAACACCGAGCCGGACTCGAAGCGGCTTTGGAGGCCGCGTGCATTCTGGACGCGTGGGTGACCCCGGACGGTGAACTGCACAGCAACCTGACCGGCGACGTCGTCGTCAAGCCCGGCAACGACGCACCGGCCGGTGGCCTCACCGCGGTGCTCACGCCGACGGTCAACCGGGCCGATCCTCAGGCCGCCGCCCTGGACGACGATGTGGTCGCAGCCGTCTTGCGCGCGATCGGTCTCGGACCCGGCGCGGATACCTGGATCGCGGCGGACGGCAGGTTCGCCGTCGGTGTGTTGAGCGGGGCGTGGCACAAGGAGGCGGCCGGTTACCTGGGCGAGGGTGCGCGCGAAGCCGCGCGCAGGGAGCGTGTCCGGCTGTTGAGGGAAGAGAACGCCCGACTGGGTCGGCGTCTCGCCGATTTGGCGGACGCCGAGGACAGCCTGGCCGCCCGGCGAGTCGCCCTCATCGCGGAACACCGAGCTCAGCCGAAGGACAACGATCTCCGCGAGGCTCATGTCGTGCTGGGCAGTGAGCATGACTCGAAACGCCGGATCGACGCCCGCCTCGGCGAGGCCGTCACGATGTGCGATGAGTGTGCCGACGAGGCGGAGCAGGCTCGCGAACAGGTGGTCGAGTTCGCCGGTGATGTCGGGCTGCCGACAGACCTCGAAGAACTGGGCCGGGTTCGCAAGGCCGTCGGCGACTACCGAGTCGCCTTGGCCGGGCTTTGGCCCGCGGCACGGGCACTGGCCCGAGCGTTGAAGGAGGCTGCCAAAGCCGAAGACGAACAACGGGCCGCTGCCGCACACCACGGCGAAGCAGAGGAGTCGGCCGTCAAAGCCCGCGCTGATGCCGAAGCCGTGGTGGAACGTCACCGTGTCCTGGTCGAGACCGCAGGCGCGGGAGTCGATGAGCTCTATCGGAAGCTGGCCGCCGTCGCGACGGAACTCGACGAGCGGGGCACCCGCGAGAAGCAGGCACAAGACCAAGAACGGGTTGTGCTTGAACAGCGGGGTACGGCCAACGGGCGGCGCGAAACGCTTCGCGGCTCGATCTCGATCGCCGTGGACGAACGCGATCAGGCCATCGGTGAGCTGCGGGCCTTCGCGACGACGGGACTGTTGACGACGGCCCTTCCCGAACTGGACTTTCCGGATCCGGACAAGGAATGGGCGCCCAATCCGGCTGTCGCCCTCGCGCGGGCGATCAACGCCGCGCTGGACGGTGTGGATGACGCGGACCGGCCTTGGGAACTGGTGCAGCAGCGAGTGTCGGCCGAGCACAAGCTGCTGACCGACGCGCTGTCCCGACACGGTCATTCGGTCGGCATGACCGTGCGAGACGGGATCATCGTCGTCGATGTGCTGTTCCAAGGACGCACCCAGGACATTCCGACGCTGGTGGCCGCTTTGGAGGTGGAGAACGAGCAGCGGGCGAACCTGCTTTCAGCGAAGGAACGCGAAATCCTCGAGAACCACCTCATAAACGAAGTCGCCGGGACACTGCAGGAGTTGATCGGTAACGCCGAGGACCAGGTCAGGTCTATCAACACCGATCTGGAAGCCCGGCCGACATCGACCGGAATGCGCCTGCGGCTGCAGTGGCGTACTTCGCGGACTGCGCCCGACGGGCTCGACAGGGTGCGGGACCGGTTGCTACGGCAGACCGCCGACGCCTGGAGCGCGGAAGACCGGACCGCCGTCGGCGGGTTCCTGCAGGAGCAGATCAACCGCGAGCACGCCGAGGACGCGGCGGGCGGCTGGGTCGAACAACTGACTCGTGCGCTCGACTACCGGTCTTGGCACGAATTCGCGATCCAGCGCTATCAGGACGGCCAGTGGCGTTCGGCGACCGGACCGGCCTCCGGCGGCGAACGGGTGCTGGCCGCGTCGGTTCCGCTCTTCGCCGCAGCGTCCTCGTTCTACTCGTCTTCGGCCAATCCCCACACTCCACGTCTGGTAGCGCTCGACGAAGCATTTGCCGGGGTCGACGACGACTCACGAGCCAAGTGTCTCGGCCTGCTCGCCGCTTTCGACCTCGACGTCGTGATGACCAGCGAACGTGAATGGGGCTGCTACCCGCAGGTACCCGGTCTGGCCATCGCGCAGCTCGCCCGGCGCGACGGAATCGACGCCGTGCTGGTGACGCCTTGGCGATGGGACGGCCGCGAGCGTGTCCAGCGGCAACGGCCGATCCCCTACGTCCCGAGCGCCTGATGGCCGATCTTGATCGTCTCCGGAGGCTCTTGGGCGGCGAGGAGACGGTGTGGCTGCTCGACCGCTTGCGCCGCCGGATGGCAAACGGCAAGCCACTGAGCGGAACCGTCACCCTCGGCTCGGCGACACAGGACCAGCGCAGGGCTATCGAACGATTGCTCGGTCGCCGAGCCAGCACAGGTACTTCGCTGAGCGTTTCCCTCGACGAAGTCGATGCGACACTCCGCCGCAGCGGTGCGGCGCCGGACGGCCTCGCCGACGCGACAAGGCTACTGATCGGAACCGTGCCGGATCGTCTGGCGGAAGCCGCGGCTTGGGCCTCGATCTTCGAGCCCTTGGACGAGCTGGTCGAGCGACGCCCGGCACTGGCGACGTGGCGGACGTGGTTGGACTCCACCGGCCTGATCCGGAGATCTGCCCCCGAGCCCGAAGCCGCGTCCGCATTGATCTCAATGGCGATGCGGGTGCTCGCCGAGTTGCCATCGAAAGGCGTCGCACTCGGTCGGCTCGCCGCGCAGACGACCGGGGACGCGCACGGGCTGGACGACGGGCGTCCGTTGGCCACCCTCGTGCTCTCGGCGGCGCGAGTCCTGAGCGGTACCACTCCGGCCGGAACCGGCACCGCGGCCGAACGACGTGCGTCCTGGGCGGCGGTCGGGGTACACCTCGACGAGTTGTCTTCGTCTGTGCTGTGCCTCGGCCTGCCCGGCGGCGTCGAGACGACGACCGGCCGGATCCTCGCGCTGGCCAAAGAAACCGGGGAACCGTGCGTTCTCACACTGCGTCAGCTCGCGCTCGCGGAGCTTGAAGCCGGAGGCCAGATCGTGTCGGTCTGCGAGAACCCGATAGTCCTGGCCTCGGCGGCCGATGAGCTGGGGTCCCGCTGTCCTCCGCTGGTGTGCCTGAACGGCCAGCCATCCGCCGCGGTATGGCGTCTGCTCGACCTCCTCACGGCGGTCGGTGCCCGGTTCAGATATCACGGAGACTTCGACTGGGGCGGCATCCGGATCGGCAACACTCTGCGTGGCCGGGTCGCTTGGCGACCGTGGCGATTCGACACCAACGCGTACGCGGGGGCGACGGCGACCGGCGGCGAGCTGACCGGCAAACCGGCGGAAGCCAGTTGGGACACAGGACTCCGTACGGCGATGGAACTACGCGGCCTGCGCATCGAGGAGGAGCTGATGCTGCCTGCTCTGTTGGACGACTTGCGAACTCTTGCTGATTAGTCCATCACCGCCGAATCTTCTGCCGACGGCAAGGCAGGCAGCAGCCCAGGAACCGCCTCAGGTTGCCTGCCGTGAAAATCGGCGTGCTGGAGCCAGCCTTGCGGCAGCCAGCCACCTGTCACCAGTTGTGGGTGCTGCGGATGTTGTTCGAGGGCCCAAGTCACGAAGAGCAGCTCCGCGTAGTCCGACTGCAGGAGCCGCGAAATGGGGCCGTCGACACTTTCCCCGGCGAAATGCAGAGTCGCGGGTGCCACGATGCTCGCCGCGGTGATAGCGCTCCAGTGCCACCTGAGCACCTGTGGCGTGTACATGTAGAAGCCATACCTGCTGGCAAAGACGGAACCTTGGTCGATCGGCACCCATCGAGGGACCGCGGCCGCCTGCGCGGCCGTGCGTGCCCGGGACTTGGCGACGGCTCCGCCGATCAGCGAGCCGGCGACCAGACCCAGCCCCACCGCTCCGGTGCCGAAGACCATCGGCGTGCTGACTTGCCAGCTCCCGTTTCCCAATGCGCGGAAATCGGACAAGACGAATTGCCCCACGGCCCACAGCCGTTCGTCATCGGCATTGACCGCGGGAAAGGGAGCGAGCACTTCCGGCGTCTGGCTGAGATCGTGGCCGCCCGCCATCATGGCCGCGAGGCAACAGGTGTACCGCAGCACCTCGTCGCGCTGTGTCCACGGAGGAGGACCAGCCGATTCCGGTTTCTTCCGCCCCATTCCAGCCCCCTCCGGCAACCCTGGTGATCAAGATTACGCCGCAGGATAGCAATCGATTCCCGATATCCCACGTCCACCGGACAACGATTGAATCCACAGAAAAGACCTTGCTAAACCACGTTTTCCGAAGTTCGGACTTCGTGGAAGTCGTCGAGACGGTGGGCTTCGGCGGACGATTCCGTAGCCGCCAGCCAGTGCGGATAGGTGACGTAGACCAGTTCCGTGTCTTCGTCGGCCACGTAGACGACCTCGGTCCCGGCTCGCAGGTAGATCACCTCACCGGCGCGGGCGGTCACCGAGCCCGACGGGCCCTCGACGGTGAAGACGCCGGAAGTGATGACGAGGGCCTCGTCGTAGGTCATCTTCCACGGGTTCTTCTCTCCTTTCCGATAGCGCCCGAAGCCGACGGACATCGCCGCTCCGCTGTCCTGCGAGAGGACGTCGGCCAGGAAGATCTGCTGGTCAAGGCACTGGAACCAGGTCGAAGCGTCATCGCTCGTGAAGTGTTCGACGGACATCCAAGTCTCCTTAAGTGGAAGTTCCTCCACTTAGTTAACTGGAGAAAGTTCCACTTGTCCACCGACTAGGCTCACGAGGTGCTTCCCATCGCAGGGTCCGGACCGGCAGAGCGGGCGGACGCGGCTCGCAACCGGCAGAAGATCGTCCGCGCGGCGGCCAAGCTCGTCGCGGCCAAAGGGATCGACGGACTCGCGTTGGACGAGGTCGCGGCGGAGGCGGGCGTCGGGATCGGCACCGTGTATCGCCGGTTTCCGGACAAGGGCGCGCTGGCGCAGGCGTTGCTCGACGAGAACGAGCGCGAGTTCCAGGAGGCGTTCATCAGCGGGCCGCCGCCTCTCGGGCCGGGGGCTCCTGCGGGCCAAAGGCTGAAGGCGTTTACCGACGCGTACGTCGACAGGCTGGAGACGCACGGCGAGTTGCTGATGGTCGCCGAGACCGAGACGCCGATGGCGCGGTTCGTGACCGGCGCGTACAGGCTGCACCACAGTCACCTGGTCGCGTTGATCAGCGAGATCGAGCCGGACGTCGACGCGCACTTTCGCGCAGACGCGATCTTGGCACCACTCGCCGCTGCGCAGTATGTCTATCAGCGGCAAAACGGCATGACACCGAAACAGATCAAGACGGGGCTGCAAGAACTCTACCGAACTCGGTGACTAACCTGTCGACTGGACGACAACAGCCTGAAGGATCGGCCAAGTCAAACGATGAGTGAATACCAGTACTACGAATTCCTCGCGATCGACCACCCGCTGGACGAACGTCAGCAGGCCGCCGTGCGTTCCCTGTCCACCCGTGCGCGGATCACCGCCACCAGCTTCATCAACGAGTACCACTGGGGCGACTTCAGCGGCGACCCGAACCGGCTGATGGAGCGCTATTACGACGCGCATGTCCATGTGACCAACTGGGGAACACGCCGGCTCATGTTCCGCTTGCCACGACATGTCCTGGACCTCGACAAGGTCGAGGACTACCGCGTCGGTCACCATCTGTCAGCCTGGACGGCGGACGAGTTCCTCGTGCTCGACATGACGAGCGAAGACGACGACGAAGACTTCGAATTCAACTACGAGGCCGACGCAAGACTGTCCGCCACCGTGGGAGTCCGCGCCGAACTCGCGGCGGGCGATCTCCGTCCCCTCTACCTCGCCTGGCTGGCCGGCTACGGCGTCTGGGAGCGGGACGAAGACGCCTTCGAGCCTGACGCGGACCAAAGGCTTGAGCCGCCCGTGCCGCCTGGCCTGGGCACGCTTACCGCGCCGCAACGAGCGTTTGCCGACTTCCTCCGCCTCGACGACGAACTGCTCGCGAGCGCGGCCCGCACCAGTCCGCCATTCGCCGATACCGCGGATGACCTCGACCGACTCACGGCCTGGGTGAAAAAACTGCCGCTCGCCGAGAAGAACGAGCTTCTGTCGCGAGTCGTTCAAGAGCCAGGCGCGACCGTGCGAATGGAACTACTTCGCCGGTTCCGCGACATTCACACGACGACTGCCGCCGCTCCACGGCGAACCGTTGCCGATGTTCTCGACAGTGCCGCACGACTACGAGCTGAGAAGGTTTGACATGGCTGAACTGGTCGAGCAGGTGCGCGCGTTCACCGAATGGGTGGGCGCGGGGCGCAAGCTCACTCAGACCGGGCGTCTCACTTTGGCCGATGCCAAAGTTCTGGTGCCGTTGCTGAAGACCGGCGACGTGCTCGAGAAGACTATCGGCGACCACGTGTACCGAACCAGATCGAGCGAGCATCTGCCCAACCTGATGCTCGTCGTGGAATGCGCCAAGTCTGCGCGGCTGGTCCGCAAGACAGGGCAACGGCTGGTGCCGGTGAAGAAGAACCAGGCGCTGCTTGATGACCCGCAAAAGCTGTGGCTCGCGCTGTTCACCGGGTTCGACCAGGTGGGCGAAGCATTTCTGCACCCGGGTTTCGGCGAGTCACTGCTGCGGCCGGAGTTCGCCGACGGTAGTCGCGCGGCCTTGACCTCGTTGTACAACGCCGAGGGCGCCGTCGACATCGGGAGCGTGTGCGCGACGGTCTGGAACGTGGTGAGTGCGCCTTACGTCCTCGACGATCTCACCGAATTGCAGCTCGAAACCCTGCGCATCACGACCGACCGCGACACCAAGGAGGTACTTGATGCCCTTCAGCGATTGGGAGCCGTGACCCTGCGAGACAAATCGGCCGAGCTGACCGAGCTCGGCCGATCGGGTATGCGACGACTTTTGGGCGAGCCGGAGGCCGGTGATCCGATCTACCAGGTCAAGATCACTCTGCTTGAGATCGAAAGTCTCCCGGTGTGGCGGCGGGTGCTGGTTCCGGCGGGCATCCGGCTCGACCGGCTGCACGTGGTCATCCAGGCCGCGATGGGCTGGGACAACTACCACCTGCACAACTTCGTCGATGGCCAGACGTACTACGGCGAAGCCGAGCCCGAACTGCAGTACCGCGACGAACGGAAAGTGCGGCTGGACGACCTCGTGAAGCCCGGCGGCCGCCTCTTGTACAACTACGACTTCGGCGACAGCTGGGACCACGAGATCCTCGTCGAGGAAGCCACGGTCGCCACGGCTGACGGGCGCTACCCGCGGTGCGTCGCGGGCCAAGCGGCGTGCCCGCCGGAGGACGTCGGCGGAACCGGCGGGTATGCCCGGCTGATCCAGATCCTCGGCGACCCCGGGCACCCGGAGCACCAGGACATAGTCGGCTGGCTCGGTCTCGATGACCCAGGCCGATTCGACCCTGCGCGCTTCAGCCTCGAAGAGACGAACCAGCGCCTCGCCGTGCGGCGATAGGTTGGACGCATGCCCGGCTTGGACAAGTTCGCCATCGGCGACATCGCGATGGCCCTGCAGGACCAGACCGACTACGAGAACTTTCACCTGGTCGACCCGCGGACCGGCGAGATGGGCTACTGGACACGGGACGGCGGGATCGACGGCAGGAATCCCATCGACCTCGACGACGTGGACCTGGTCGTCATCGAGCCTTTGCCATCTTCGGTCTGGTACCAGGACATGGTCGACTTCGCGGCGGGTATCAGCGACGAACGAGCAGGCGAACGGCTATCGAGGGCCCTCAGGGGCAAGGGCGCCTTCCGCCGGTTCGGGAACGAGTTGCACGACCGGCACCCGCACCTTGTTCCCGTGTGGAACACCTTCAGCGACAACCGCGCGAAGCGGCGCGCGGTCGAGTGGCTCGCCGACAACGCCCTCGTCGACGAGGGCAGCGCCGACCGGTTCGCCACGGGACATCCGGATCCCGACCTGCCCTGAACGAGCAGGCCGGGACACGATCAGCGCTCGCCCAGTTGCCATTCCGGCCGCACGTAGTGGCAGGTGTAGCCGTTCGGGATGCGCTCCAGGTAGTCCTGGTGCTCGGGCTCGGCTTCCCAGAAGTCACCGGCCTGGGTCACCTCGGTGACGACCTTGCCCGGCCACTTGCCGGAGGCGTCGACGTCGGCGATCGTCTGTTCGGCGACCTGCTTCTGCGTGTCGTCGGTGAAGTAGATCGCCGACCGGTAGCTCGCGCCGATGTCGTTGCCCTGACGGTTACGGGTCGTCGGGTCGTGGATCTGGAAGAAGAACTCCAGGATCTGGCGGTACGAGAGCTGGGCCGGGTCGAAGACGATCTCGATGCCTTCGGCGTGCGAGCCGTGGTTGCGGTAGGTCGCGTTCGGCACGTCGCCGCCGGTGTAGCCGACCCTGGTGGAGACGACTCCGGGGTGCCGGCGGAACAGGTCCTGCATGCCCCAGAAGCAGCCGCCCGCGAGAACAGCCTTTTCCGTCACTGTTGATCTCCTCTGGTCGTTGACACCCAGTACAACGTGTCGCACCCTCCCTGTCATCCCCGTCCAAGTGTGACGGAACGCTTACGTCCCCCGCGCGTCTCACGCTAGGTGAAGCTCCTGCTCGCCGCCCTCGCCCTCCTCCTGCTCGCCGGCTGCGCGACGCCACCAGAAGCGCCGAAGCCCGAAGAGGCCTTCAAGTTCGGCGGGATCTCGATGCCCGCGAGCGGCAAGGTGCTGGAGACGCAGTACGACCGGGGCATCGACGCGCGCTACGTGGTCGTCCTGACCCTGCCGCCGGAGGACGTGCCCAAGCTGCTCGAAGCGTCGCGCTTCGCACCCGGTGTCCTCAAGGACGACCAGCTCATCGACGGCCGTCGTGTGTACCGCGAGGTCACCGTGCAAGGGACCACGGTGCGCCTCGAGTTGTTCACCACGTGAGCACTCAGCGTAAAAAGTATGGGCCGTTCAGACTCGCCTGGGTGACCCCCTAACGTGGTACCCCACGCATATCCGCCGGAGGACGCATGGATCCGTTCCGTGTACCGCCCGACCTGTTCCGTTTCACCGACGGCAGCAGATCCGGGCTCCCCCTGGCGATCCTGCACGCCTTCGGCGAGGCGAACGAGCGGCTCGAGACGGCGCTCGGCATCGACGACGTCCGCACGGAGCTGCGAGCCGTCGGCTGGCTGGAGACGCTGGCCGACGAAGACCTGGTCAGCGCGCTGGACCAGCTGCGGAACGACAAGCTCCTCGACGTCGTCCAGAACCACGCGGGCGATTACCGTACGGCGTCCGAGTACGAGCGCCGCAACCTCCAGTACTCACTGACCAGGCTGGGCGAAGCGGCGTACGCGGGCGCGGTCCGCGCGAACGAGGTACTCAACGCGACAGGGGCGCTCCAGACAGCGACGCTCGAAGCGCTGGGCGAGCGGCTCGGTGAGCTCGCGAAGCAGCTCGAAGACGGCACCGACAGGCGCGTGTTCAGCACGCTCACCGAGGTCGAGAGCCACCTCGAGGCGTTCCGCGACAACACGAAGCGCTTCAACGGCGACCTCCAGCGCCTGCTGCACGCCGAGGCCGACCTCGCGACGTTTCACGAGGTCAAGGCGTCCACGGTCGCGTATCTCCAGGAGTTCCTGAACGACCTGGAGCACCACACCCATACGATCGCCACCCGCATCAAGGAGATCGACGACCACGGCATCGACCGCGTGCACCGGCGGGCGCTCAACGGCGCGGCACTGCCGAATCCGGATCAGCGCTGGCTCACCGTCCGCAAGGCCCGCTGGGACGGGCTTCGCGCGTGGTTCCTGCCCGAAGACGGGGCGACGCCGCGAGTGGAGGACCTTCACCAGGTCTCGCGGCGGGCGATCGTCACGCTCCTTCAGGTGCTGGACCGGATCACCGAGTCGCGGCGGCGGGCGAGCAGCGCGGTCGCCGATTTCCGTGAGCTGGCGCGCTGGTTCACCGTCGTCCCGGCTCAGGAGGACCTGCATCGCCTGTGGTCCACCATGTTCGGGCTCAGCTCCGCGCGGCACGCGCATCTCGCCCACGCAGACCCGGAAGTGGTCAGCACGACGGCGTCGTGGCTCGACGCGCCGCCGGTGGAAGTCTCGGAGCTGCTCCGGTCGGCGGGCCGCACCGAACGCTTCACCAGGACCGGACGCGTCCGCGACGTCACCGCGCTCCGAGCGGCGAGAGCGGTACGAGCCCAGGAAGAACGCGCCGAGCTCGAAGCCGCGTGGAGCATGCTCGACACCGGTGGGGTCGTGCGGCTTTCGGCGTTCGAGAAGCTGGACCACACCGTTTTCGAACGCCTGCTCGACCTGCTGGGGCAGGCACTGGGCAGCGCTGTCGGCGCGGACGGCACCCGGCGGAGCACGACGTCGGACGGGCAGATCGAGATCGTCCTGCGGCCGGCACCCAACGGCGCGGTCGCGCGCCTGACCACCACGAGCGGGGTCTTCCGCGGCCCCGACTACGAGATCGAGATCAGCACGGCCGGAGGCGGTGCGTGAGCCTTACGAACCAACTGGTCATCGCGGAGCGCGAAGAGGTCGCACGCGGGATCCGGGCCCTGCTGGCCACCCCGCTCATCGGCGAACGCGGCTCCCCCGAGACCTTCGACCTCATCCGCCGCCGCCGCGAGCCCATCCGGCAGTGGTTCGACTACTACTGCGGCTGGACCCTCACCGTCGAACCCCGGCTCGGCTACGCCCGGCTGGTCAAGGTCCGCGCCGCCGCCGATCCCAGCCGTCCCGCCCGGCGGCTGCGGTCCGGCCGCGCGGCCTTCGACCGCCGTCGCTACGTCCTGCTGTGCGTGGCGGCGGCCGAACTCCTGACGGTGCCGGTGACCACCATCGGCCTGCTCGCCGACCGTGTTGCGAGGGCGAGCGCGGCCGACGACCTGGTGACCACGTTCGAGGTCGCCTCCCGGGCCGAGCGTCTCGCGTTCGTGGACGTCCTCAAACTGCTGGAGTCCTACGGCGTCCTCGAAACCGCCGACGGGGACGCGGAGTCCTTTGTGGACGACACGACCGCGAAGGTGCTGTTCCGGGTCGACGCGACCCTGTTGCTGCGGATGCTCGCCGCGCCGGTCGGGCCTTCACAGCTGGCCGTGCCCGCCGACGACGTCGCGCTGCGGTTCGAGGAACTGCTGGAGGCGGTGTCGCACGAGCAGCGCTACGGCCTCTCGTCAGGCCGCCACGAGGACACGCCGAGCGCGTCCGACGTGCAGCGGAACCTGTGGCTCCGGCACACCGTCTTCCGTCGTCTCGTCGACGACCCGGTGCTGTACTTCGCCGAACTGACCGCGGAGGAACGCGCGTACCTCGGCACCCCGACCGGGCGCCAGTTGCTGCGCCGCGCCGCGGAGCAGGGCGGTTTCGTGCTGGAAGAACGCGCGGAGGGCGTGCTGCTCGTCGACGTCGACGGGCTGGCCACCGACGAGCGGTTCCCGGACGACGGCAGCAACGCCAAGGTCGCCGCGCTCCTGCTGCTCGACGCGCTGGACGAGCCGCGGACGACCGACTACCTGCGCAACGCGACGGCCAAACTGCTGAAACGGTTCCCGCGCTGGGCCAAGACCTACCGGGGCAAGGACGGCGTGCGACGGCTGACCGTCGACGCGCTCGCCGTGCTGACCGGTTTCAGACTGGTCCGCGCCGAAGCCGAACTCGTCCGGCCGCTCCCGGCCGCCGCGAGGTACACCGACCGAAACGAGGAGGCGCCGTGACCGTGACGAGGTGGGTCCCGTCCCGCGCGGGCATCCTCAACATCTGGCGCTATTACGACGAGATCTTCGAGTTCCACGACGGGCGCCTGCTGCTGCGCGGCCCGAACGGGAGCGGGAAGTCCAAGGCGCTGGAGCTGCTGCTGCCGTTCCTGTTCGACGCGAGCCTGCGCGCGAACCGGCTGTCGACCTTCGGCACCAGCGAACGCAGCATGCACTGGAACCTGATGGGCGAAGGCGCTTCCGGCGCCACGCGCGTCGGGTTCGTCTGGCTCGAATTCGGCATGGCCGGTGACAAATGGTTCACCTGCGGCGCGCGGCTTCAGGCCAGCACGCACACCAGCACGGTGCACGCCGACTTCTTCACCACCGGACTGCGCGTCGGCGACGGCCTTCCGCTGGTCAACGAGGCAGGCCAGCCGCTGACCAAGAACGCGCTGGAGGAGACCCTCGGCGAACACGGCACCGTGCACGCCGGCGCGGCCGAATACCGCGCGGAGATCCGCGCGAAGTTGTTCCCGACCTTGAGCGAGCAGCGCTACGACGCGCTGATCACCGCGCTGCTCCAGTTGCGGATGCCCAAACTCTCGCAGCGGCTCGACCCCAGCCTGCTGTCCAACCTGCTCTCCCGCGCGCTCCCGCCGTTGGGACAGCAGGAGATCGCGGATCTCGCCGAGGGTTTCGAACGGCTCGACGCGCAGCGCGAACGGCTGGGCTCGCTGGAGACCGAGGTCGACGCGACCCGCGCGCTCGCCGCGCGGCAGAAGACCTACGCCCAGCGTGTCCTGCGCGCGGGCGCCGCGAACCTCATCGCCGCGACCGGTGAACTCGACGACCTCGCCGCGGCCGCCCGCCGTTCGGCCGAGGAGCACGACGAGGTCGCCGCGAAGAAGAAGGCCGCCGAGGAGCTGGCGGCGAAGCTCGAAAAGGACGTCGAGGAGACCGAAGCCCGTCTCTCCGGGCTGACCGAATCCGAGTCGTACCAAAAGGGCCAGGAGCTCGACAAGCTGCGGCAGCGGACCCTGTCCACGAAGGAAAAGGCGGAAACGCTCCGCGCCGACGCCGACCGTCTCCGGGCCGAGGCGGACGCCGACGAGGAGCGAGCGCGAGCGGCGAAGCAGGTCGCGAAACGGCAGGCCGACCTCGTCCGCGCGCAGGAGACCGAGGTCCGGTCCGCCGCGACCCGCGCGAATCTGGCCGGGGTGCACGACGAACTCGTCGCCGGGCTGGATGAACCGGCGCGGCTCCGTCCGTTGCTGCAAGCCGCCGTCCGCGGCAAGCGCGACCAGGTCGAAACGGTCGGCCGGGCGCTGGACAAGCACGAGCGCGCCGTCGGCCGCCGTCACCAGGCCGAGGCCGATCTGGACCGGGTGCGGTCGGATTTCGCGGCCGCGCAGGAGAAGCTGGATCTCACGACGGCGACCCGCGAGCTCGCGCTGAGCGATCTGCGCACCCGGCTCGCCGAATGGGCGATCGGATGCCGCGAGCTGCGGTTCCCCGACGTGGAAGCGCTCGTGCGCGACGCCGAGGCGGAAGTCGCGCTGGTGGGCAGGATCAGCGCGGTCGCCGAGACCGTCCTCGAAGACATCATCCGCCGGGAAGCGGCGACCGGCGCCGCGCTGGCCACCGCGCGCGCCGAGCACGACGAACTCCTCGTCGAGGCGGGCGTCCTCGAAACGGAGGACGTCCTCGAACCCGAGTCGCCGCGCACCCGGACGGCGGACCGGGCCGAGATGAGCGGCGCGCCGTTGTGGCGGCTGGTCGATTTCGCCGGCTCTCTCCCGGAAAGCACGCGCGCCGGGATCGAGGCAGCGCTCGAAAGCGCCGGGCTCCTGGACGCCTGGGTGAACTCCCACGGTGTCGTCGAGGGGCACGACGTGCTCTTGGAGACCGGGTCGCTGCCGATCGCTTCCCCCCGTTCGCTCGCCGACGTCCTCGTGCCGGAACTCGACGCGGAACTCTCCCCCGCGAAGGTCCGGCGGGTACTGGAAGTGATCGCGTTCGACGACGTCCTTCCCGCCGGGCCCGCCGCGATCGGCGCGGACGGCGGCTGGCGGATGGGCAGCCTGTCGGGCAGCTGGACGAAGGACGCCCCGGCCTACATCGGCGCGTCCGCCCGGTCGCGCGCCCGGGAACGCCGGATCGCCGAACTGCGGGACGAGATCGCCGGTCGTGAGAAGACCATCGCCGAACTGGAAGGCGATCTGGCCGCGCTGCGCGGCAGGCGCGAACTGATCAAGATCGAACGCGCCGCCCGCCCCGGTCACGAAGATCTCCTTGTCGCGACTGGGGAAATGACCACGGCCGAGGCCGATCTGACCGCCGCCGACGCCTCCGTCCGGCATCTGGAGACGACCGTCTCCGCGCTGGAGTCCGAGGCCAAGACCGCTCTGCACGAGCTGACCGGCCAGGCGTCGGAGAGCGGCCTGCCGACCGAGCGCGCGCCGCTGGCCGCGCTCGCCACGGCCCTGCGGACCTACTCCGACCAGGGCGAGAACTGGTTGTACGAGAACGGGAACCTGCGCACGGCGACCCAGCGGGCGGAGACGTTCGCCGAACAGGCCGACCGGTCCGAGGGGAACGCGGCCCGCCGCGAAGACGAGGCGTCCGAAGCGGAGGTCGAACGCACCAAGCTCACCGCGATGCTCGACGCGATCGAGGGATCCGTCGGGACCGGCCAGCGCGAAGTGCTCGCCGAGATCGACGGTCTGCGCACGAAACTGCGTGATCTCTTCGGCGAACTGCGTGCCGCGAACGCGCGGGCCAAGGAGCTGGCCGTGTCGCTGGGCGCGCTCGGCGTCCGGCGCACGACCGACGCGCGGGCCCGCGAGGACGCCACCAAGCGGCAGGACGCCGCCGCGCTCCGGTTCCGCAAGCTCGCCACCGGGATCTTCCCCGCGGACGGCGGGATCGAGGACCTGCCGAAGTTCCAGGCCACCCTGTCCGCCTCCGAAGGGGTGCGGTCAGCGCTCGACACGGCCCGCCTGGTGGCCGCGGCGTGGCCGTCCGTGCCGCACGCGACGGGCAACCTCGGCGAGGCGCTGCACCGGCTTTCCGAGGCCGTGCACACCTGCCGGAACACGCTCAGCTCGCGCGCGGAACTCGATCTGGAGACCGACGAGGACGTCCAGATCTTCACCGCGGTCGTCGACGGGCTGCGGGTCGGCGCGGCCGAACTGCTGAAGATCCTTTACGCCGAAGCGGAACAGAGCAGGCACGAGATCAGCGGCCGCGAGAGCGACCTGTTCGACAAGACGCTGACCGGGGAGACCCGCCGCCATCTCGCGGCCCGCATCCGCCAGGCCAACGACCTGGTCGACGGGATGAACGCGCGGCTGGAACGGGTGCGGACCGCGTCCCGGGTCGCCGTCCGGCTGGTCTGGCAGGTCTCCCCGGACCTGCCGCCGGGCACCAAGACCGCGCGGGACCTGCTGCTGAAGGATCCGGACGAGCTGACCACCGAGGACCGCGCGTCGCTGCACAAGTTCTTCCGCGAACGCGTCGAACAGGCGAAGGCGGACGACACCGCGACCAGCTGGGAGCAGCAGCTCGCGCAGGTCTTCGACTACACGTCCTGGCACCGGTTCGTGGTCAAGGTGGACCGCGCGAACGGGGCGGGCTGGCAGCTGCTGACCAAGAAGCTGCACGGCGCGCTTTCCGGTGGGGAGAAGGCGATCGCGCTGCATCTGCCGCTGTTCGCCGCCGTCGCCGCGCACTACCAGGCCGCGCCAGAGGCGCCGAGGGTGATCCTGCTCGACGAGGTGTTCGTCGGCGTCGACACCACCAACCGGGGGCAGGTGTTCGGCCTGCTGTCCGCGCTCGACCTCGACCTGATGCTGACGTCGGACCACGAGTGGTGCACCTACGCCGAACTCGGCGGCGTCGGGATCCATCAGCTCATCACCGGCGGCGACGGCGACGACGCGGTCACCACGGCCCGGTTCACCTGGAACGGTCACGACCTCCTGCCCGCCGAACCTCGTTAGCCTGAGCGGCCCCTTTCCGCCGTTCTTCCTTGTGCGGCGCGGGACGGCTCGCTACGTTCCTGCCAGTGGCGCCGACGGCTGTGCGGATCCAAGTGCTCGGTTCGCTGCGCGTATGGCTCGACGGGGTGGAACTCGACCTCGGTCCACCCGCCCGCCGTGCCGTCCTCGGGTTGCTGGTCCTCGCCGGCGGCGAGGCGATGTCCAAGCAGGACCTGGTGGACGCGTTCTGGGGTGACCGGCCGCCGCGCAGCGCGGTGAACGTCCTCCAGACCCACGTCAAACACCTGCGCCGGTTGCTGGAACCCGGCCGTCCGTCCCGGTCCGGGAGCGAGATCCTGCCGTACGTCGGCGGTGGGTACGCGCTGCGCTGGGACGTCGTCGAGATCGACCTTCCCCACGTCCGGGGGCTCGCCGCCGAGGCGAACGAGGCTCAGCGCGAAGGCGAGACAGCCCGTGCCGCGGCCCTGCTCGGCGAGGCGCTGCGCTGGTGGCGTGGCAAACCGCTCGCCGACATCCCCTCGCTCGCAACACATCCGAAGGTCGTGGCCCTGGTCGCGGAACGCCGCGCGCTGCTCGCCAGGTACGGCGACGCGATGCTCGCCATCGGCGCGGCCGACGAGGTCTTGACCGAACTGGTCGAGGCCGCCGCGGATCAGCCGCTCGACGAGCCCGCCCAGGCCAGGCTGATCCGCGCGTACCACGGCGCGGGCCAGCGGGCGACGGCTTTCCGGCTGTATCAGGAGGTTCGCGGCCGGCTCGTCGAAGAACTGGGCGTCGAACCCGGCTCCGAACTCCTCGCCGCGCACGCCGCGCTACTCGACGACGGGTCTTCACCGCCCGTCCCGCGTTCCGTCGCCCGGGTCCCCCGGCAGTTGCCCGCCGAACCGCCCGGCTTCACCGGCCGGACCACCGAACTGTCCATTTTGGACGAACTGGTGCCGAGGGCGGGCGGTTCCGGCGGCACGGTGGCGCTCGCGGCCGTCACCGGGATCGCGGGTGCCGGGAAGACCGCGCTGGCCGTGCACTGGGCGCACCGCGTCAAGGACCGGTTTCCTGACGGGCAGTTCTACGCGAACCTGCGCGGCCATTCGCCCGGCCCGCCCGCGACGGCGCTCGAAGTGCTCACCCGGTTCCTGTCCGCGCTGGAGGTCCCCGCCGAACGCCTGCCCGCCGACACGGAGACCGCGTCCGCGCTCTACCGGACACTGATGACCGACCGGAAGGCCTTGGTACTGCTGGACAACGCCGTCGACCTGGACCAGATCCGGCCGTTGCTGCCCGCCGGACCGGGCTGTCTGGTGCTGGTCACCGCCCGGGACCGGATGACCGCCCTGGTCGCCCTGCACGGCGCCCGGCGGCTGACCTTGGGCATGCTGGATCCCGGCGAGGCGCTGGAGTTGCTCGCGCGGGTGCTCGGCCCCGAGTGGGTCCGCGCCGAGCACGAAGCGGCCGCCGAGGTGGCCGGGCTGTGCGCGTATCTGCCGCTGGCGCTGAGGATCGCCGCGGCCAACCTCGCCGACAACCCCGGGAAGGGCGTCGAGGACTACGCCATCGAGCTGCGCAAGGGCAATCTGCTGGCCGCGCTCACGGTGCCGGGTGACGAGCAGATCGCCGTCCGGACCGCGTTCGACCTGTCTTACGCGGCCTTGCCCGCCCAGACGCGCCGGGTGTTCCGGCTGCTGAGCCTGGTGCCGGGCAACGACATCGGCGCCGAAGCGGTCGAGGTCCTCACCGGCGCGGAGCGGGCGGGCGCGATCCTGGACACGCTCGCGGGCGCGCACCTCGTCGAGCAGCACGCGCCGGATCGCTACCACTTCCATGACCTGCTCCGCCGCTATGCCGCCGATCGCCTGACGTCGACGGAATCCCCATCCGAAAGCGCGTCCGCCCGCCTCCGGTTCCACGAGTGGTACCTGCGTGGCGCCGACAACGCGGCGAAGATCGTTTACCCGCACATGTTCCGGCTTCCGCTGTCCGTGCCCGACGGCCCGGTTCCCGCCGCCTCGAAGGAGAACGCGGCGGAATGGCTGGAGGCCGAGCTCGGCAACCTGGTCGCCGTCGTCGAGGACGCGGCGCGGACCGGGCCGCTGCCGGTGGCCTGGCTGCTGGCCGACACCCTGCGCGGCTACTTCTGGATGTCGTTGCGCCAGGTGGAATGGCGGGCGGCCGCCGGGGCCGCGCTGTCCGCCGCCGAAGAGGACGGCGATCGCCGCGCCCGCGCCTCCGCCCGGTTCAGTCTCGCCGACTTGAGTTTCCGCCAGGGGCGGTACCGGGAGGCCGTCCGGCACTACACCGGCGCTCTCGTGCTCGCCCGGCGCGCGGGCTGGCTCGAGGCGCAGGCCGCGGTACTGGGCAATCTGGGTTGTGTGTACTGGCAGTCCGGACGGCTTCCGGCCGCCGCGGTGCGGTTCTCCCGGGGGCTGGAGCTGAGCAAACGCGCGGGCAAACCCGCCGGGGAAGCCGTCGCGCTGGGCAATCTGGGGCTCGTCCTCTGGGAGATGGGCGATCTGCGCGGGGCGGCGTCGCACTATCTCCAGGCCTTGCGCCGGTATCGCGGGATGGGTTCGCGCTACGGCGAGGCGATCAACCTGGCCAACCTCGGCCAGGTGCAGCACGCTCGCGGCCGGGTCACCGAGGCGGCGGGCCTGCTCGTCAAGGCGCTGGCCCTGCACCGCGAGGCCGGGAACCGCGCCGGCGAGGCGGAAACGCTCGGCAGGCTCGCCTCGGTGTACTGCGACCTCGGCAGGCTGACCGACGCGCTCGACCACGCGCGTGAAGGGCTGCGGCTCGCGCGGGAGACCGGCGAACCGCGAGGCGAGGGCGAAGCGCTCGTCGCGCTCGCGAGCGTGCATCGGCGCGCGGGCCACCGGCAGGACGCCGTCCGCCGGTACCGACAGGCCCTGGCGCTGCTGCGGGAAACCGGCGACCGGTATCCCGAAGTCGACGCGCTCCTCGGGCTCGCCACCGCCACCGGTGACCTCGGCCAGGCCCGGCAGGCGCTTTCTTTGGCCGGCCGGGCGGGCTACGGCGCGCTGCGAAAACGGGCGACGGCGGCCGTCGAGTCCATCCTCCGCTCCTGAGTCACGCCGCGGCGATGCCGCTGGTGGTGTCGTACCTGCCCGCGGGCTCGAAGGTGACGACGACCCACGGATTGACGCCGTGCTCCTTGCCCGCGCTGTCGGCGCAGGAGAACTCGCTCATGTCGAACGCGGTCCACCGGCCGCGTTCGTCCTTGATCGGCCGCACCGCCTCCTCGATCCGGCCGACCCAGCGGCAGGCGGGCGTGTGCACCTTCGCGGTCACCGCGGGAGCGACCCAGACGACCGCGCCGCCGTCCGCGCACCACGAAAGGTTGTAGGTGTAGGTCCACTTCCCCGGGTCTTCGAGCACGACCGGTTTGATGATCTTGACACCGGCCGCGCATTCCCGGTCGGCGTTCGCCTCGCCGGCGGCGGTGAACGTGAGCCCGGCGCACAGGACCGCCGACCCGGCGAGAACGCTCATGATCGTCATCGCTCCCCCTGAATCCGTCGTCGTTCCACTGTTCCGCCGGTTCCCGTCGGCCGCAAGAAGCCGGACGCCGTATCCAATCGACGTCCAATGGCCGTCCAGTGCCGCCCAATAGCTTGTGATCACACCAGTTTCCGGCGAGGGAGTACTGATGAAGGAACAGCTGAAAAGAGCCATGGTCGCGACGGCCACCACGGTGACCGTCGCGGCGGCGCTCGTCGTGGGGACCGCGAACGTGAGTGCGGCGCAGGCCGCCGCCCCGCAGGCGTTCGCGATCTCGACGGACGGCAAGCTGATGGCCTACTTCTCCACCGACAAACCCCAGGTGCTCGACTGGGTCCGGCTCGTGCAGGGCCTCACCTGCGGGGAGACCGCCCTGATCGGGATCGACTTCCGGGTCCAGAACGGCTTGCTGTACGGCGTGGGGAACAAAGGCTGCATCTACACGATCAAGACCCCGCCGGCGACACCGGATGTCGTCGTCACGAAGGTTTCGCAACTGAGCGTTCCGTTGTACGGCACGAACTTCGGCGTCGACTTCAACCCGGCGGCCGACCGGCTGCGGGTGATCAGCGACACCGGCCAGAACCTGCGGCACAACCTCGGTGACCACGTCACCACCGAAGACACCATCCTGACCACGCCACCCCTGGGCGGCCCCACCCGGGGAGTCACGGCCGCCGCCTACACGAACAACGACCTCAACCCCGACACCGCGACCACCCTGTTCGACATCGGGACGAACTCCGACCAGCTGCTCATCCAGTCGCCCGCCAACCTCGGCTTCCTGAGCCCGACCGGCGCTCTCGGCGTCGACACCGGCCCTGTCGCGGGCCTCGACATCTACAGCGATCTGACCAACGGCAAGACCACTTCGGCGACCGCGTACGCCGTGCTCAATCCGGCGACCGGTCCGTCGACGTTCTCCAACGTCAACCTGCTGACCGGTGCGGCGACCAAGATCGGCGACTTCCCGCTGCCGATCGGGGACGTCGCGGTCGCCCTCGACACGTACTGATCCGGCCGGGCCGGGCTGGGTGGCTGTCCGGTGTTTCGGTTCTCGGTCCTGACCGAACGCCGGGCCGCCATGCGGTCGTTCTTTCGGCGGGCGGGTTTTCTTTTCTTTCGTTTTCGGTTGCTGCCGGTCGTTGCCGGAAATCGGCAATGGCTTTGGCTCTGCCGGCCTCGGGGAGGGGACGCGAAAGCCACTTTCGGGACGTCTGGTGTCCCGAAAGTGGCTTTCGCGACACCGCCGCCCCATCAGACCGCGCCGAGCCACGGTACGCGGTCTTCGTGATCCGCAGTGTCGCCTATTCCTGGCCTTTGTTCCGTCGCCGAGGTCACGAGCTTGCCACCCTTGGCTTTATTGCCGGAAATCGGCGACGCACCGGCGGTGGCACTTGAGAGAGTCTTGCAGCGGGCGGCCGGGTTCCCTGCCGTTGCCGGAAATCGGCAATACCTTGTGGGCTATCGCCGCACGGAAGACCTCGGGGCTACTCCTTGGCTTTGCTGCCGAAAAACGGCAACATCCGGAAGGCCTGGAGCGGTAGGCAGGGCGCGATGGCGATACGAACCAGAGACAGCCCCGACCGTTGCCGAAAAACGGCAATGCTTTGTGGCGTCTGATGAACCGGAATTGTCGGTGGCCGGTCGTATGGTCGTCGGGTGGACACATCTACGGCCACTGCTGTGGCAATTTTGGAAGAGCTCGCCGATCCGGTTGTCTTGGGTTCGGTGAATGCCGCTGTTTTGTCGTTGGAGGACAACGATTGTGTCGCTCTGGCGCAAGCGGCGTCGGCGGGGATCGCGCGGTTGGAGGCGGTCCGGTTCAGGGCGCTGGCTCAGCTGAGCCGGCATCGTGAGGGGGCGCGGAGCGTGGTCCAGGAGGTCGCGCTCGAGTTGTCCCTTGTGGACAATCATGCGGGGGCGATGGTCGCCGCCGCGGAGGCGTTGACCACTCGCCTGCCCCGCACGCTGAACCTGATGGACGAGGGGAAGCTAGCCGGTTTCAACGCGCAGAAAGTCGCCGCGGCGACGGCGTGGCTGTCGGATGAGAACGCGCTCGCCGCGGACGCGCTGCTGGAAGACCGCCTGCCGGACAGAAACTCGACCCAGGTGCGGAAAGCGGCGAGCAATGCGGCGATCTCAGTCGACCGCGAGGGCGCAGACAAACGTGCCGAGCATTCTCGCGAGGGCCGTCGTCTCAGCCTGCGGCAAGGCGAGACCGGGGTCGCGTCGATCGAGGTCGAGGACGGCCCCGCCGAGAAGGTCACCGCCGCCTACCAGCGCATCGACCGCGAAGCCAGAGCCCTCAGAACCGGTGGCGAGACCCGCACCCTGGATCAGCTGCGGGCGGACATCGCCCTCGATCTCCTGCTCGGAGGGCAGGGCGGCACGAGTGAGCGCGCCGAGGTGTTCCTGTACATGGACCTGGACACCTACCTCGGCCTCAACAACGACCCGGCGGAGATGGCCGGGCATGGCCATCTCCCGGCCGCGTTGGCCCGGCATATCGCGAGTGGCCCGGACACGGTGTTGCGCCGGATCATCACCGACCCCCTCTCCGGGCAGGTGCTGGACCTGGGGCGGGAGCGGTACCGGCCCACCGCGGGTGTCGCCGAGTTCGTCCGGGTCCGGGACCGCGAATGCCGAAGACCCGGTTGCCACCGCCCGGCACAGGCCTGCGACCTTGATCATGCGGTGCCCTGGCAACACGGTGGCCACACCAACGCCGACGACCTCATCGACCTCTGCCGCCGAGACCACCGCCTCAAAGACGAACCCGGCTGGACCTACCACCTCACCCCCGACGGCACCCTCACCATCACCACCCCCACCGGCCAGACCTACGACAGCACCCCACCACCACTCCACCCACCTCGCACCCCTCCAGAAGAACCACCGTTCTGAGCACCATTGCCGAAAAACGGCGACGACCAGCACGCGTCAGCCTGCCCGCACTCCACCGGCAAGCCATTGCCGAAAAACGGCGACACCCACGCGAACCGTCCTCGCCCCGGATCCCCCGACCTGAGGCCACCGTCCTCGCGCCCCCAGCAACCACGCGCCTACAGGCACGCCGTGCCCTGTCGCCGAAAAACGGCAACCATCGGCCGCCACACACCACCGGCAACCCAGATCCACTGCCGAAAACCGGCGACAGGCTTAGACACCGGGCCGAAGTCCACCCGAGGGCTGAGCCGGAAGTACAGCCCGTGAGCCGATCCGGGCACGCGTCAGGATCGGCAGGCTCCTCGGCATGGAAACCGACTACGTCTTCCCCGGCCGCCGCGTCGCCGCGGTCTCGATGATCTTCGGACCGCTACTGCTGCTCACCGGGACGCTCTTGCGGTCGCAGTTCAACTTCTTCTTCCCGGACCAGCTCAAGGCGATGAGCGATCATCCGGCGCTGATGACCGCCGCGTACACGTGTTTCCTGGCAGGCAACGTCCTGCTGTGGCCCGCGATCATCGGGCTCGCCACGAAGATCGGCCGCACCAGACCGGCGTTGGCCGCTTGGGCGGGCGTGTCCGTCCTTATCGGACTCTTCGAGCGGACCTTTCACGCCGGCATCGACCAGGCCGCCCTGGGACTCGCCGGACGACGCGGCGCCGGATTCGCCGAGAGCGTCGTCAGCGAGTCGTACCAGGACCTGCACCTGTTCAGTTTCCTGTCGTTCACCATCATGTTCGGCTGGTACGCGCTCGCCTTCGCCGCCTATCGCGCGAAAGCGCTGGGCATCGTCGGGTCGATCGGGCTGGCGACGATGGGACTTCTTCCACTCGGAGTGCTGAAGGGTACCGAAATCGTGTCGATCATCGGTACCGCCGGACTTTGTGTCGCGTTGCTTCCGGCCGGTGTTCGCGCATTACTGGAAAGTCCCAAACCGAGCCGCCGATCGGTACTGTTCGCGGCGATCAGCGTTCCGGTTCTGGGCGCGCTCGCTTTCGCGAGCACCCTCGGCTGACCCTTTCTTCAGGCCAGCCGCGCGGACTCTTTCCCTGTTCTGTCAACGGATTCGTGATCGCGTCCCGCCGGGAGGCAGCTCATCAGCAGTACGACACCGACAGCACCGAGAAGCATGTGCCCGGCGAGGATGCACAGCCCACAGAATCCGATCCACAATGAGATCTTCATTCTCAGATCGTAGGGCCCGTTTCAACGGCCGAGCCCGGACTTGGGGAAGACTTAAGGTCTCCTTTGGGCAAAGGGTCTGTTCGGCGTACGCGCGTAATACGCCACCAGCGACCCGGTCGCGGCCAGGAAGACCACCTGCATGAGGCTCCGCGGCACCAGTTCGTCCATCACCGAATCCACCGGTCCGTGCAGCGCCTTGTAGACGTTCGCCGGGAACATCGCCAGCAGCAGAAGCGTCAGCCCGCCTGCCGCCCACGGCGCCGTGCGCGACCACAGCACTCCCGCGGCGCCCGCCAGTTCGAGGACACCGGTGACGGTGACCAGCAGCCCGGGCGCGGGCAGGGCGGGCGGCACCATCGCGACGAGTTCCTCGCGCATGCCGATGAAGTGCGCGAGCCCGGTCGTGACGAACAGTGCCGCGACGCCGCCGCGCACGGCCACCGGCCAGGGTTTCAGCCGCTGGACGCCGGCGGCGCCCAGCAGGAACAACGTCACCGTGACGGCGACCAGCATCAGTACGGGTACGAGACCGGGATCCATGACCATGCCCTCCGAGCAGCGAAACTTTCCACTGACAAGATGCACGCTTGCAGGCCATCTTGTCAATGACTAGATTCGATGTCATGAGTCCGTACCACCACGGCGACCTCCGCCGGGCCGTGCTCGACGCCGCCGTCGCGGCCGTCACCGAACACGGCCCGGCCGGGATCAGCCTCCGCGACCTCGCCCGGCGCGCGGGGGTCTCGCACGCCGGGCCGGTGCACCATTTCGGCGACAAGGCCGGGGTGCTCACCGCGCTGGCCGCCGAGGGGTTCGACCTGCTCGCCGACTCCCTGGCCGCCGAGGGCGAGCGGGACTTCGTCGAGGTCGGCGTGGCTTACGTGCGGTTCGCGATCGAGCATCGCGCGCATTTCGAGGTGATGTTCCGCCCCGAACTCCAGCGCCAGGACGACCCCACGCTGGTCGCCGCCCGCGATCGCGCGGGACTCCTGCTGACCAGCGGCGCGTCGTCGGTCAGCGACGACGAGATGACGGGAGTCGCCGCGTGGTCGCTGATGCACGGGTTCGCCAACCTGTGGCTCACCGGCGCCCTGCGCACCGAGCACCTCGAGGATCCGGACACCGCCGCCCGCGCGATCGCCCGGATCCTGTTCCCCGGGCCCTGATCAGACCTGCGAGGTGGGCATGACGGTGACCTGCTGGAGGTTCACCCGCGCCGGGAGCGAGGTCAGGAACGCCACGGTCTCGGCGATGTCGTCCGGCTTCAGCCAGGTCAGCGTTTCGCGTACGCCGTCCAGCCACTCCAGCGCGCCCGCGTCGGTGACGTGGCCCTGCAGCTCGGTTTCGACGAGACCGGGCTCGATCGCCGCGACCCGCACGTTCTTCGGGCCGAGGTCGGCGCGAAGGTTCTTCGACAGATGCGTCACGTACGCCTTCGAAGCGACGTACACGGCGAAGGACGGGAAGATCGCCTGAGCGCCGATGGACGACGTGTTCACCAGGTCCGCGACGCCCTTCTCTGCCGCCGAAGCGACCAGATGCGGGACGAACGCGCCGATCGTGTTCATCAGGCCCGTCATGTTGACGTCGATCATGCGCTGCCAGTCGCCGGTCGCGAGTTCGTCGATCGGCGCGGCCAGCATCACGCCCGCGTTGTTGAACAGCAGGTCCGCGCGACCCAGTTTCACCTCGACCTCGGCCGCCGCGGCGCGCATCGCCTCGGCGTCGGCGACGTCGGCCGCGAGCACGAGCGCGGTACCGCCGTCCTGGTCGATCTCCTTGGCGAGCGTTTCCAGCCGGTCCGCGCGGCGTGCGACGAGCGCGACCGCCGCACCGGAGGCGGCGAGCCGCCGCGCGGTCGCTTCGCCGATCCCGCTGGACGCGCCGGTGATGACGGCGACCCTGCCCGAGTGCGCCGCCGAAGTGTTCGTCATTTGTCTCTCCTCTGTGGACTCTCGTTCCGGAGTCCAGGTAACCGGCTCGCGCGGAGAGATGGCACGGCCTGCTCAACCTGGGTCCGGCGGTACCAGTCAGGCCTCGAACGCGCCGAGGACGAGACCGGCGTGCTTGCGCCAGACGTCGTCGCCCTGGCCGGCGGTCAGCTCCACGATCCGGCCGAGCGCGAGGATCTGCAGGCCGATGTCCGAGGAGGTGATGTCGTCCCGCAGCCGCCCTTGCCGCCGCGCGCGCTCGACCAAGCCGTCGAGACTCTCGGCGAGATGCGCGCGACAGGCTTCAAGAGCGCCTTCGGTGACAGTGAGCCCGTCGAGGAACGCCCGGTGCCGGGCCATCATCGCCAGCGTCCGCTCGACGATGAGGCTGATCCCCTCCCAGGCGTCCTCCGCCGCTTTCGCGCTTTCGGAGACGGCCTCCCACTCGGCGACGTCGTCTGCCAAGACGGCCTTGACCAGGTCTTCTTTCGTCGGGAAATGCCGGTACACGGTGGCGACGCCGACACCGGCTCGCCGGGCGACCTCGCGGACGTCGGTCGCGAGCCCGCGTTCCGCGAAGGACTCCCTAGCGGCCTCCAGCACTTGGCCGCGGTTCCGCGCAGCGTCCCAGCGTTGACGTCGCGAAGTGGTCATGCCGAAATCCTACCTTTTCCGGAACATGCGTTTCGGATACGGTGATGTTCCGGAACACGTGTTCCGGAACTGGAGGGAAAGCATGTCCACGATCGTGATCACCGGGGGAACCGACGGCCTCGGCCGCGCGCTGGCCGCCGACAGACTGCGCGAAGGCCACACCGTCGTCGTGGTCGGCCGGAGCGAGGCGAAGTTCCGCTCGTTGACGGGCGACGCGCATTTCATCAAGGCCGACCTGCGCGAAGTGTCGGAGAACTTCCGCGCCACCGGGGAGATCGCCGAGCGTTTCCCCGTCGTCGACACGCTGGTCCTGGGGGCCGCGTACGTGCACCGGGACAGGCAGTTGACCAGCGAAGGTTTCGAGCACACCTTCGCGCTGTACTACCTGAGCCGCCACATCTTCGCCTCGGAACTCCAAGGCGTACTCGGGGCCGCCGAGCAGCCGCTGATCCTCGACACCACCGTTCCCGGTGCGCCGAAGGACGCCATCCGCTGGGACGACTTCCAGCTGTCACAAGGCTTCACCTGGAAGGCGGCGAATCAGCAGAGCCGCCGGATGGGGCTGCTTTCCGCGGCCCGGCTCGCTTCGGACCACGTCCGGTACGTCCTCTACAACCCGGGCTTCGTCCGCACCAGCCACCAAGGCGCCCTCGGCAAGACCTCACGAAAGATGGTCGGTGTGCTCGCGAAGCTCCTGGGCACGCCGCCGGAAAAGGCGATCCGGCCGATGCTCGACCTCATCGCGAACCGGCCGGAGGCGCCCCTGAGCGCTTACCAGCGCGACAAGCGGCTCACGGTCGACGCCGACAGTAAAGAGGCAGAGCGCCTCCACACCGCAACAACGCGGCTGCTGAAGTCGATCTGACCTGCGAAGATGCGTTCGCCGGAAAAATTTCCAAGCCAGTGTCGAATCGGCGGGACGCCCTTCGTATAGGCAGTGACACCAAGGAGGACGCCATGACCCAGTACCTGATCAGCCTGTACCAGCCCGACGGCCCCGTCCCGCCGCCGGAGTTCCTCGAGCCGATCGCGCGCAAGATCCAGGCGCTCAACGACGAGATGAAGGCCGCGGGCGCCTGGGTGTTCGCCGGCGGGCTGCACCCGCCGACCACGTCGACCGTGCTGCAGGCCAAGGAGAACGGCGCGATCGCGATGACGGACGGCCCGTACGTCGAGGGCAAGGAACACCTCGGCGGGTTCACCGTCGTCGAGGCACCGGATCTGGACGCCGCGCTCGAATGGGGCCGCCGGGTCACCGAGATCACGTACCTGCCCGTCGAGGTCCGGCCGTTCCAGGGCGAGGAAGGCCCTTCGTGCGTCTGACCGCCGACGAGATCGGCCGGGTCTTCACCGAGGAGTACGGCCGCGCGGTGGCCGTACTGGTCCGCGTCTTCGGCAGCATCGATCTCGCCGAAGACGCGGTCCAGGAAGCCTTCGCCACGGCGGTGGACCGGTGGCCGTCCACCGGTCTGCCGCCGAGCCCGGCGGGCTGGATCATCACGACCGCCCGCAACAAGGGCATCGACCGGATGCGCCGCGAAGCCGCGCGCGAAGACAAACACGCCGAGGCCGCGCTACTCGGTGCCACCAACGAACCAGCCGAGGAGGGACCTGTGCGCGACGATCGCTTACGCCTGATCTTCACCTGCTGCCACCCCGCGCTGGCCGTCACCGCGCAGGTCGCGCTGACGCTGAAACTGCTGGGCGGGCTGACCACCGGCGAGATCGCGCACGCGTTCTTCGTCCCCGAAACGACGATGGCGCAACGGCTTGTCCGGGCGAAGGGCAAGATCCGCGACGCGAAGATCCCGTACCGGATCCCGGAGGACGCCGATCTGCCGGACCGGCTGCGTTCGGTGCTCGCCGTGATCTACCTCGTGTTCAACGAGGGACACACGGCCAGTTCGGGCGAACGGCTGGTGCGGGAAGACCTGTGCGCCGAAGCGATCCGGCTCGGCAGGCTGCTCACCGGCCTCATGCCCGACGAACCGGAGGCCACCGGGCTGCTGGCGCTGATGCTGCTCACCGAGTCGCGGCGGGCCGCCCGCACCGGCGCGGACGGCGACGTCGTCCTGCTGGCGCACCAGGACCGGTCGCGATGGGACCGGGAGCTGATCACCGAAGGGCAAGCGCTGGTCCGCGCCTGCCTGCGGCGGAACCAGCCCGGGCCGTACCAGATCCAGGCGGCGATCAACGCCGTCCACAGCGACGCGGCCGACGCGGGGAGCACGGACTGGTCGCAGATCGTCCAGCTGTACGACCTGCTGCTGGCGACGAATCCGACGCCGATCGTCGCGCTCAACCGCGCGGTGGCGGTCGCGGAAGTCGACGGCCCGCGGGCGGCGCTCGACGTGATCGACGGCTTGGAACTGGCCGAATACCACCTGTACCACGCCATCCGAGCCGATCTTCTGCACCGGCTGGGCCGCTCGGCCGAATCGGCGCGGGCGTACGAAACCGCGATCCGGCTGGCGGAGAACGACGCCGAACGCCGGTTGCTGGAGCGGAAGCTGGCCGCCGTCAGTCCGTGATCAGCCGTGCCGGGCCTGGCCCCTTCGCCGCGAGGAAGTCACCGGGGTTGACCAGCACGCACTGCTCGAAGGAAAGGCAACCGCAGCCGATGCATTCGGTGAACCGGTCGCGCATGCACTCCAGCTGCTCGATGCGCTTGTTGAGCTCCGCGCTCCAGCAGGCGGAGGCGCGCTGCCAGAAATCGTGATCCGGCGCGGCGCCTTCCGGCAGCAGGTCGAGCACGCCGCCGATCACCTCCAGCGGGATGCCGAGATGGTGCGACGCGCGGATGAACGCGACCAAACGGAGTGTCGCGCGGGGGTAGCGGCGCTGGTTTCCGCTGGTCCGCCTGCTGTTGATGAGGCCCTGGCGCTCGTAGAACCGCAGGGCGGAGGTGGCGACGCCACTGCGCCGGGACAGCTCCCCGATGGTGAGTTCGGCGGACGGCTCGGTCATGGACACGATCCTCCCTTGACTTGAACCCTTGTTCAAGTTTCATGCTGGAGGCATGACAGCACAGGGGACCTCCGAATCGACCATCCACAAGGGACATTGGCCGACACCGAACGCGGAGACGGCCGTGGTGGCGCGGGAGTGGCCGGACGCCGACGCGGCGCGGGCGGCGCTCAAGAGTCACGAAGGGCTCGTCTCCTTCACCGCCTACGAAGGCATCGACCACGACGGCGCCTTCACCTACGAGCAGTGGACCAGCGAAGACGCCATCCAGGACCTGGACGGCGCTCCCGTGTTCCACCTTTACCGCGGGCAGCGCGGCGAGGGGACGCCCGGCTGCCTCGTGATCGTCTCGGTCGAGTTCGAAGGCCCCGACGAGCGGCGGCAACGCGACTGGATCGACCTCGTCTTCGAAGCGATGGCTTCGGAACCGGCGCGGCCGGACGGCGGGATCTCGGGCTACTTCCACGTGAGCACCGACGGGACCCGGGTGCTGAACTACGCCGAATGGGCCGGCGTCGAAGCGCACCTCGCGGCGCTCGCGGCCCCCGGCGCCGACGGCATCGGCACGACGGACGTGTGGAAGAAGGTGCAGACCTACCCGGGGATGTCGGGTGGTTCGGTCAAGCGGTACCGCCCGATCCTCTCGGCGGTGGCGGCATGAAGCCGATCCTGGTCGCCGGCGCGACGGGCAACGTCGGATCGCAGGTGGTCGCCCAGTTGCGGGCGAGGGACGTCCCGGTCCGGCCGCTGAGCCGGAACCCGCCGCCGGACGGTGTCCGCGGTGACCTGGCGAAACCCGAAACGATCGCGCCGGCGCTCGACGGCGTCGACACGGTGTTCCTGATGCTCTCCGGATCCGCCGAAGCACTGGTCCCCACCGTTTCGCTGCTCGGCGAGCGCGTGAAGCGCGTGGTGTTCCTGTCCTCGGGCGCCGTCGACGATTCCCTGACGGAGCAGGTCAATCCCATCGGCGCCTGGCATCGCGTCGTCGAAGAGGCGATCGAAGCCGCGGGCGTGGAGTGGACTTTCCTTCGGCCGCACGCCTTCGCGACCAACACGCTCGGCTGGGCGGCGTCGATCCGCGCGGACGGCGTCGTCCGCGGCGCGTACGGTGAGGCGTCGATGCCGCTGATCCACGAGAAGGACATGGCGGCGGTGGCCGTCGAGGCGCTGACCGGCGACGGGCACGCGGGGGCGAAGTACTCGCTCACCGGCACGCGGCCGATGACGCAGATCGAGCAGGTGCGGATCATCGGTGAGGCCGCGGGCCGCCCGGCGCGCTGGGAGGAGATCCCGCCCGAAGAAGCGCGGGCGGCCATGCTCGCGAAGATGCCGGACTTCGTCGTCGACACCATGCTGGGCGGGCTGCGGGGCCTGTTGACGGAACCGGGTCCGGTCACCTCGACCGTCCGGGACGTCACCGGCGGGCCGGGCCTGGACTTCGAGGTCTGGGCCGCCGAGCACGCCGCCGCGTTCCGCTAAACTCGGGTTCGTGTCGACACCGGTTCATGCCGCGGCGGTCCACTAGCCGCCGTTCCTGAAAACGCCCTCCACGGAGCAACGTCCGCGGGGTCTCTTCACCGCGGGCGGAAACAGGAACGGAAACCATGAACCCCCAGTCCACAAAGGACGGTGGTCGGCGCTGGCTGACCACCGTCGGCTCGAAACCACCTCGGAACGTCGTCGCCGTCGACGACGGGACCACCGCCGACGAGGCGTTCCGGCTCGCCTTGTCCGGCACCGGCCTCGCCTGGCACGGCGACTTCCCGAACGCGCGGAACCTTCTCGCCGCGCTGTCCCGCCGCTGCGGCACGGCGGCCGGGAAACCCTTTCAGGACCAGCGGAACCATCAGGCACGCCGAGCGCGGATCCTCGGCAGGCTGCTGGTTCCGCTGGATCCAGGCCACGTCCTGCCGCTGCGACGCGGACCGGACGTCCGGGTGGCCTGCACCGAGGTCTACGGCCCCTCCGAAACCGCGTCACTGGTGTCGCTGCGCGAACTGCTCGGCGTCGTCGGCGCGCACGAATGGCGCGTGAAGGGCGTTGAAATCCCGGCGCTCGGCGCGAAGATCCATCCGCACCACGGAGTCTTCTCCCCCATCCGCGGCGAGTACGTCGACCTGGTGGCGAGAACTCCGTTACCCGCGAAGGAACTGGCGTTCGACATCGGCACCGGGACCGGCGTGCTCGCCGCGGTCCTCGCCCGTCGCGGCGTCGAGCACGTGGTGGCGACCGACAACGAGCCACGCGCCATCGCCTGCGCACGCGACAACTTCGACCGGCTCGGCCTCCGAGGGCTCGAAGTCCTCGAGGCGGATCTGTTCCCGCCCGGTCGCGCGCCGCTGGTCGTCTGCAATCCGCCCTGGCTGCCGTCCAGGGCGCACACCCCGCTCGAACGCGCCGTCTACGACCCGGGAAGCCGGATGCTCCAAGCGTTCCTGGACCGGTTGCCCCGGCACCTCACGCCCGGCGGGGAGGCTTGGCTGATCCTGTCCGACCTCGCCGAACTGCTGGGCCTGCGCACGCGCGAGCGACTCCTTGGAGCGTTCGAGCGTTCCGGGCTCGAAGTACGCGGCAGGGAGGACGTCCGGCCGAAGCATCCCAAGGCCACGGATCCGGGCGATCCACTGCACGCCGCCCGTTCGAAGGAGGTGACTTCGCTGTGGCGGCTCACAGTCCGAGCAGCGCCCGCGCCTGACTGATGAACACGCGGGCGGCGGGGCTGACCGGCCCCTCCGTCCGCCAGGCCAGCGCCAGTTTCGCCCGCAGCCCGGCCGGGCGCGTGATCTCCATGGCGTGCAGTTCCGTGTAGTGCGTCGCCAGCGACATCGGCACCACGGCGACGCCGAGCCCGCGCCCGACGAGTTGGGCGACGACGTTCGGGTCGCCCGCTTCCAGCGTCACCCGCGGCTGGGCGCTGTCGGCGAGGAAGGCCGCGTCGACGATCGCCCGCATGCCGGTGCCCTTCGGCAGGCTGACCAGCGAACGGCTTTCCAGCTCCGACAGCGTGATCGTGGCGTGCGCGGTGAGCGGATCCTCCGGCCCGGAGACTGCGACGAGCGGCTCGTCGAGGACGACTTCGAGGCCGATCCCCGGCGGCGGTTCACCGGACACCCCGATCAGCGCGACGTCGAACCGGCCGTCGGCGACGCCGGCGAGCAGGATGTCGGAGGTCGCCTCGGCGAGCGTGATGTCGACGGCGGGATGGCGCTCGTGGAAACGCGCGAGCAGATCCGGCAGGTTGACCGGGCCACGCGAGGACACCATGCCCATCGCGACCTGGCCGCGGACCAGCCCGGTGAGATCGTCGACCGCCTGCCGCACCCCGGCGACGGCGGCGAGCGCGGCCCGGGCATGCGGGAGTGCGGCGGCGCCGACCTCGGTCAGCCGCACCGCCCTGGCCGACCGGTCGAGCAGCGGCTGGCCGAGTTCGCGTTCGAGGCGGCGGATCTGGGCGCTGACGCCGGGCTGGGCGACGTGCAGCCGCTCGGCGGCCCGGGTGAAATTCGCCTCGTCGGCCACCGCGACGAAGTATTCGAGCTGACGCAGTTCCATAACCGATGATTCTAGTTGCCAGACAAACCAGATCTTGGACTTATGATCAGAGAGGGCGCACGCTGGTGTCATGACCACACTGCTCCGCTCCGGCGACTCCGGATACGACCAGGAACTCGCCGGCTTCCAGACCGCCGTCTCCCGCCGCCCCGACGTCATCATGGCCGCCACTTCGGCCGCCGACGTCGTCGAAGCCGTCCGCTACGCCGCCGAGCACGACCTCCCGATCGCCGTGCACTCGACCGGGCACGGCGTGGGCGTCCCCTTCGAGGGCGGTGTCCTCGTCACCACCCACCTGATGACCGGGATCCGGATCGAAGACGGCATCGCACGGGTCGACGCGGGCGTGCGCTGGGGTGCGGTCATCGAAGCGGCGGCCGAGCACGGGCTGGCGCCGCTGAGCGGGTCCTTCCCCGGGGTCGGCGTCGTCGGCTACACCCTCGGCGGCGGGTTCAGCCTGCTCGGCCGCGAGTACGGCCTGGCCGCCGACCAGGTGACCGCGATCGAGGTCGTGACCGCCGACGGCGAACTCCGCCGCGCCACCCCCGACACCGAGCAAGACCTGTTCTGGGCGCTGCGCGGCGGCCGCGACAACTTCGGGATCGTCACCGCGCTGGAGTTCCGGCTCGTCCCGGTCACCCGGTTGTACGGCGGCAGCCTGCAATTCGGCACCGGATCGCTGGCCACGGTGCTCCGCGCCTGGCGCGACTGGGCGGCGGAGATGCCGCGCGGGATGACGTCGTCGCTGGGCATGGTCCCGATGCCGGACCTGCCGATGGTGCCCGAGCCGCTGCGCGGGCAGCACGTCGCGCAGATCCGGATCGCCTACCTCGGTGACGCCGCCGAGGGCGAACGCCTGGTCGCCCCGCTGCGCGCCGCCGCCGAGCCGCTGGGGGACACGCTCGCCGAGATCCCGTTCACCGAATCGGGCAAGATCGCGAACGAGCCGCCGTTCCCGCACGGCTACCGCGCCGACAACGTCACCGTGTCCGAACTCAACGACACCATGCTCGACGCGATCCTCGAACACGCCGGACCGGGCGCCCCGGTGCCGACCGTCGTCCTGCTGGACCTGCTCGGCGGCGCGCTGTCCGACCAGCCCGAACACCCCGGGGTCGGCTGGGACCGGGAAGCCGCCTTCACCGTCCGTGCACTGTCCGTAGTGGACGATGCCTCGCCCGCCGAGATCAAGGCCGCCCACGGGAAGCTGTTCGACGTGCTGAAGCCCTGGTCGACCGGCAAACTGCTGACCTTCGTCTACGGCGAAAGCGACGCGGCCGAAGAAGCGTCCAAGGTGTATTCCGCGGCCGATCTGCGACGGCTCGCCCAGGTCAAGGCGGCCGTCGATCCGGCGAACCGGTTCCGGTTGACCCACAACGTCAAACCCGCGCGTGACGCTGGGTGAACTACGAAAAGCGCCGCACCGAAGCTCCCATCCGCGCGAAGACGTAGCGAACGGCATGCCTATACTTCCGGGCCGACACCGCCGTTGGGAGCATTTGTGCGCGCTTTGGACCATGACGAGTTCCTCGCCATGCGCCGGTTCCCCGCGCTCGACGGGCTGCGCGCGATCGCGGCCACCATCGTGATCCTCTTCCACTTCGCGGGTCCGAAGTGGAGCTGGCTTTCCGGCTGGGTCGGGGTCTACATCTTCTTCGTGCTGTCCGGTTTCCTGATCACGACGCTGCTGCTTCGTGAGCAGGACCGGACCGGCCGGATCTCGCTTTCGGCGTTCTACCTGCGCCGGGCGTTCCGGATCCTGCCGCCGTATCTGGTGATCCTCGGCGGCATCGTCGTGTTCGTGCTGCTGCGCGGCGAATTCCTCGCCCGCGACTTCCCGCACGCGCTGAAGTACTACCTGACCTTCTTCAACGAGTTCCTGCCCGGCAGCGAGTCCGACACGAGCGGCCAGGACAACTTCTTCACCGGCTCGTGGACGCTGGGCATCGAGGAGAAGTTCTACCTGGTCTGGCCGTTCCTCCTGGTGATCGCCGGTGCCGTGGGCCTGGCCGCGGCCTGGCGCAAGCTCGCACTGGCGTTCGCCGCGTTCGCGCTGATGGCCGGGCTGGTCGGGGTCACCGGCGGCTGGGTGCTCGACGGGCCGCACGTGCCGATCTACCGCTCGACGGTGCACTACGCGATCCTGCTGACCGGCTGTGTGCTGGCGGTCGCGATGCACTACCGCCGGTCTTACGCGGTGATCAAACCGCTGACCCACCCGCTCGCCGCGATCCCGGTGTTCGGCGCGTTCGCCCTGCTGCACGTCAACATGGAGAGCCTGTGGCGGCGGCCGGGCACCAACCTGGGCCTGCTGATCGCCTACGGCGTGCTCTCGGCGCTGCTACTGGTCGTGTTGGTCTCGCCGGGTCCGCTGCGATGGCTGCTCGCGACGAGGGCGATGCGCTTCGTCGGCGAGCGCTCCTACTCGCTCTACCTGCTGCAAGGCCCGGTGCACTTCGTCGTCGTCGAGGCCGTCCCGCCGCTGGGCGAGAACCGGATGATCAGCGCGCTGACCGTGTTCGCCGTCGGGCTCGGGATCGCGGACCTGATCCACCGCTGGGTGGAGCAGCCGATGATCCTCACCGGCAAGAAGCTGATCGCGCGCCGCCAGGAACGCAAGGCGCTGCGTGCGGCCGAAGCCGAACTCGAGGCGCCGAACTCCGTCGAGGCTCCCAGCGGCGCGCGCTGATCCCTCGCGTTTCGTCCTCTGAATGCGGTAGTTGCCCACGCAAGTACCGCATTCAGAGGACTAATTGCGGCGATCAGCGCGAGATCGTGACGACCGGGATCACCCGATCGGTCTTCTTCTCGTAGTCGGCGAAGCCCGGCATCGTGCTGATCATCTTCGCGTAGAGCCGGTCACGCTCGGCGCGGTCTTCGAGGACGACCGTCGCGGTCGCTTCGAACTTCTCCGTGCCGACCTCGATGGTGACCTTCGGGTTCGCCACGATGTTGTGGTACCAGGCCGGGTTCTTGTCCGCCCCGGCGTAGGACGCGGCGATGACGTACTTGCCGTCGTCCTCCGTGTACGCGAGCGGCGAGGTGCGCGGTTCGCCGCTCTTCGCCCCCGTGGTGGTGAGGAGCAGCAGGGAGCCGCCCTCGAACGGGCCGCCCACCTTCCCCTCGTTCTCGCGGAACTCCTTGATGATGTTCTTGTTCCAGTCGAGCATTTCGGACATCTGTTCCTCCAGTGTCGATCTCCCTGCCGCCGAGGCTACTCAGTCCTCACGGGCTTTGCGGCGCTGCGCCTCGGCGCGCTCCCGGCACTTGCGCAGGAATTCCTCGTCGTCTTCAGCGCTCGTCGCGGCGAAGCGACCGGGCCGGTCGTACTCCGGGAACGACGGCGACTCGCGCTCGTAGCGGCCGCGCGGGGCCCGGGCGGCGTGCTGCGGACGGCCGGCGACGAGCCAGACGATCGAGCCGACCAGCGGCACGATCAGCACCAGCAGCAGCCACATCGTCTTGGGCATGTTGCGGCATGATCCCTCGTCGGTGGTGATCACGTCGACGATGCAGAAGATCCACAGGCCGAGGGTGAGAACGCCGAAAAAACCATTGAAATACAGCATCGAAAATCTCCCCAGTTCCGGATTGCCGGGGTAATTCTTAGCACAGGAGGACGTCGAGAATTCCCTTGGCCACGTCCATCGCGTGCGCCTGTCCCGGGCATCGCTTCGGTCCTGCGCCGAACGGGCGTTCCGTCAGGTCCACCTCGACCACGGCGCCGTTGATCCACCGCCGGGTGACGCGGACGGGCGGGTCCTCACGCAGGACCCGGTCGAGCAGACCGGCGGCGTCTTCGCCGGGCCGATGGGCCTCCAGTGCCTTGCCGACCAGCTTCGCCGTCGCGTCGCAGGCCTGCACCAGTAGCCCGATCCGCGCGGCCGTCCGCTCGTCGGCGTCACCACCGCAGCCCTCGATCAAGCGCCGCATGGCCTTTTCGGCGTCGGGCCCGGTTTCGGTGTGCGGGTGATAGGCGGCGGAAACCGTCGCGATGTCGCGGGAAACGTCCGGCAATCCGAGTTCCGCGGCCAGGACCGCGACCGGGACCGTCCGCAGGATCCGTTCCACCGGCTCGTCCCTTGATTCCCGGGTGAGCTCGAAAGCCTTTTCCCGCAAGGCGCTCATCGGCGTGAGTTCGGCGACCACGAGCGCCCGCCGGCGCGCGTGGTCCTCCGGGCGGCTGAACCGGGCGACGTTCGCCCTCAGCCACCGGACACCACCCGGTTCGACGTCCTGGGGCACCGGCGGGACGGGGGCTTCGGCGAGCGGATTCTCCATACCGTGACGCTAAGTGCGGAACGCTTCGGTCACGACCGAAACGTCGGCCCGCCGTCGTTGTTATGGTGACCGGGTGACGGTCGTGTCGGAGGCAACCGAAGTCGACGGCGCGGGGCGGACGGCGCAACCGCGCCAGTTGATCGTGACCGTGTACGGCCTCTATTCACGCGGTGAGGGCGGCTGGCTCTCGGTCCGTTCCCTGATCGACCTGCTGGCGGGCGTGGCCATCGAGGAACCCGCCGTCCGCTCGTCCATCTCCCGGCTGAAGCGGCGCGGCATCCTTTCCGCGGTGCGCCGGAACGGGGCGGCCGGATACGAGCTTTCCGAAACGGCGCTGGCGATCCTGCGCGAGGGCGACGAGCGGATCTTCCGCCGGGAACGCGCCACCCCCGGCGACGGCTGGCTGCTCGCGGTGTTCTCCGTCCCGGAAGCCGAACGGCACAAAAGGCACGTTCTTCGCACCCAGCTCGCCCGGCTGGGCTTCGGGACCGCGTCGTCCGGCGTCTGGATCGCGCCGGCGCATCTGCGCGACGCGACCTCCGACATGCTCCGGCGGCTCGAACTGGAGGGCTACGCCGATCTCTTCCACGCCGAGCACCTCGCGTTCGGCGACGTGCGGGCGAAGATCCGCGACTGGTGGGACCTCGACCAGCTGGAAACGCTGTACACCGCTTTCCTCGACGAGCACGCGGCCGCGCTCCGGCGCTGGCAGCGGCGCAAGACCACGGACGAGGCCGAGGCGTTCGCCGACTACGTCCGGGTGCTGACCGACTGGCGGCGCCTGCCCTACCTCGACCCGGGCCTGCCCGCCGAGCTGCTGCCGTCCGGCTGGGCCGGGATCCGGGCCGCGGACCTGTTCTTCACGCTGCACTCGCGGCTGGGCGAGGCCGCGGCCGCGCACGTCTCGCGCACGCTCTAAACGACCGCGAAGCCCTGCACTTCCACAAGGGCTTCGACGTCCCAGAGCCGGCTGACGCCGATGCCCGCCATCGCGGGGTACTCGCTCCCGGCCAGCCGCTTCCACACCGCGCCGATCTCGCGCCCGTGCGCCTTGTAGTCGTCCATGTCGACGATGTAGATGGTCACGCTGCACAGATCGGCAGGCTCCCCGCCCGCCGCGCGCAACGCGGTGAGCAGATTGGACAGCGCGCGTTCGAACTGCTCGACCACGCCATCGCCGACGATGCGGTTTTCCTCGTTCAACGCCGTCTGACCGGCGAGGAAGACGAACCGTCCACTCGCCGCGACGGCGTGCGAGAAGCCGGAGGGGCGGCCGAGTCCTGTCGGGTTGATGCGCTCCATACGGGTCAGCATATCCCGCATCGTTGACGGTCGTACATACCGCGACATACCCTGAGCGAGTGCGTATCGCGGTGTTAGGCGGCGGCCCGGCGGGGCTCTACTTCGCCACGCTGGCGAAACAGCTCCATCCCGATCACGAGATCACCGTCTGGGAGCGCAACGCGCCCGACGACACCTTCGGGTTCGGGGTGGTGTTCTCCGACGAGACCCTCGGCGGGATCGAGCACGCCGATCCGGTGATCCACGCGGCCATGCGGCGCGAGTTCGCGCGCTGGGACGACATCGACGTCCACTTCCGCGACACGGTGCACACCTCCGGCGGGCACGGGTTCGCCGCGATGAGCCGGAAACGGCTGCTCGGCCTCCTCCAGGAACGCTGCGCGGAACTCGGCGTGGACGTGCGATTCCGCACCGAGGCGCCGAGCGCGGCCGAGGCGAGCGCCGGGTACGACCTGGTCGTCGCGGCGGACGGCGTCAACTCGCCGACCCGCGCCGCCCTCGCCGAGAGCTTCCGGCCTAGCACGCAGACCCGCCGCTGCAAGTACATCTGGCTCGGCACGGACCTGGTGTTCGACGCCTTCAAGTTCCACGTCCTCGAAACACCGCACGGGATCATGCAGATCCACGGCTACCCGTACAGCGAAACGGCGAGCACGTTCATCCTCGAACTGCACGAGGACGTCTGGCAGCGCGCGTTCGGCGAGATCGCCGCCACCTCGCTCGCGCCTGGCGAGAGCGACGAGAAGTCCATCGAGGTCATCCGCGAGCTGTGCGCGGACGTCCTCGGCGGCCACCAGGTGTTCGCCAACAACTCGAAGTGGACCGCGTTCGCCACCGTGCGCTGCGCGAGCTGGCGGCACGAGAACGTCGTCCTGCTCGGCGACGCCGCGCACACCGCGCACTTCTCCATCGGCTCCGGCACGAAACTCGCCATGGAGGACGCGCTCGCGCTCGCCGCCTGCCTGCACGAACAGTCCGATATGGACAGTGCGCTGGAGGCCTACGAAGCAGAGCGCCGCCCCGTCGTCACCTCGACCCAGCGCGCCGCCCAGGCGAGCCTGGAATGGTTCGAGAACATGGGCCAGTACACCCATCAGGACCCGGCGCAGTTCGCGTTCAACATCCTCACCCGCAGCCGCCGCGTCACCTACGACAACCTCCGGCTGCGCGATCCCGAATTCACCGCGGAACTGGACGGCTGGCTGGCGTCCACTGTGGACGGTGAGGTCCGGCCGCCGATGTTCCAGCCGTTCCGGATCGGGAACCTGGAGCTGCCGAACCGGGTCGTCGTCTCACCGATGGACATGTATTCCGCCGAGGACGGCGTCCCGACCGATTTCCACCTGGTGCACCTGGGAAGCAAGGCGCTCGGCGGTGCCGGGCTGGTGATGACGGAAATGGTCTGCGTCTCCGAGACCGGCCGGATCACCCCGGGCTGTGGCGGCTTGTACACCCCGGCGCAGGAACAGGCCTGGGCCAGGGTCACCGACTTCGTCCACGGCCACACCCCCGCGCGGATCGGTGTCCAGCTCGGCCATTCCGGGCGCAAGGGCTCGACGAAACTCATGTGGGACGGCATCGACCAGCCGCTGCCAGAGGGCAACTGGGAGATCTGCGGCCCGTCCGCGATCCCGTACGGCGAGGCGAATCAGACCCCGCGCGAGCTCACGGTCCCCGAACTGGCCGAGATCCGAGAGCAGTTCGCGGAAGCCGCCCGCGCCGCCGCGCGTGCCGGGTTCGACCTCCTCGAACTCCATTGCGCGCACGGCTATCTGCTGTCGTCGTTCCTGTCCCCGCTGACCAACCGGCGCACCGACTCCTACGGCGGTTCGCCGGAGAACCGGCTGCGTTTCCCGCTCGAAGTCTTCGACGCCGTCCGCGCCGCGTGGCCCGCGGACCGGCCGATGACGGTCCGCGTCTCCGCGACCGACTGGTACGACGGCGGGATCGACGTCGACGATGCCGTCGAGATCGCCCGCGCGTTCGCCGAGCACGGCGCGGACGGCATCGACGTCTCGACCGGCCAGGTCGTCAGCGAGGAGAAACCCGAGTACGGCCGTAGCTACCAGACGCCGTACGCCGACCGGATCCGCAACGAGATCGGGCGCGAGTACGGGGTCGCGGTGATCGCCGTCGGAGCGATCTCCTCCTACGACGACGTCAACTCGCTGATCCTGGCCGGCCGCGCGGATCTGTGCGCGCTCGGCCGGACCCACCTTTACGATCCACAGTGGACACTGCACGCGGCGGCCGAACAGGGTTATCCGATGCCGTGGCCGAAGCAGTACGCGGCGGGCAGCCGGAAGCCGCAGGGCGGCCGCACCGACGGGCCGAAACCACGGCTGGAACTGCTGCGTTCGGGGGAACCCGGCACCGCGCACGCCCGCTGGCGACCTGGGAGCGACCGATGACAGCCTTCGCACTGAGCCCGGAACAGCAGGCCTTCGCCACCCAGGTCCGGCGGCTGGGCGCCGAAAAACTCCGGCCACTGGCCGAATCCGGCACCGAGGGCGCGGTGAACCGGCCGCTGCTCAAGGAAATGGGCGCGCTCGGCCTGCTCGCCCGGCTGTTCCCCGGCGTCGACGGCGGCAGCCCGAGCCGGGAGGCCGCCGCGACGGATCTCTGCATCCTGCGGGAAGCGCTCGCGAGTCAGAGCACCGAAGCCGAGACGGCGTTGGCGCTACAGGGGCTTGGCACGTATCCGGTCCTGCAATCCGGGCAGGATTCCCAGGTCTCGAAGTGGGTCCCCGCCGTGGCCGCGGGCGACGCCGTCGCCGCTTTCGCGCTCACCGAACCGAACGCGGGCTCGGACGCGGCGGCGCTGGAACTGTCCGCCGAGCCCGACGGCGACGGCTGGCGCCTCACCGGCGAGAAGATGTGGATCTCCAACGCCCCCGAGGCCGACTTCTACAGCGTTTTCGCCCGCACCACCCCGGAAGCGGGCTCGCGCGGCGTCTCCGCGTTCGTCGTCCCCGCCGACCGCGCCGGGCTCTCCGGCGAGCACCTGGACCTGGTCAGCCCGCATCCGATCGGCACCCTCGTGTTCGACGGCGTCCGGGTCGAGCGGGAAGAACTGCTCGGCGAGCAGGACCGCGGCTTCGGCGTCGCCATGCGGACGCTGGACCTGTTCCGGCCGAGCGTCGGCGCGTTCGCCGTCGGGATGGCGCAGGCCGCGCTCGACGCCGCGGTCGCCCACTCGCAGTCCCGGATCGCGTTCGGCGGACCGTTGCTGCGGCAACAGACCGTGGCACACACCCTCGCCGAAATGGCGACCCGCACCGAGGCCTCGCGCCTGCTCGTCTACGCCGCGGCCGCCGCCTACGACGCGGGCGAGCGGAACCTCGCCGGCCGTGCCGCGATGGCGAAACTGTTCGCCACCGAGACGGCCCAGTACGTCGTCGACTCGGCCGTGCAGATCCACGGCGCGCGGGCGCTGCGGCGCGGGCACCTGCTCGAACACCTCTACCGCGAGGTCCGGGCGCCGCGGATCTACGAAGGCGCGTCCGAAGTGCAGCGGACGATCATCGCCCGTTCGCTGACTTCTTGACCCGTTCGACGATGTCGCGGTAGGCCAGTCCGCTCTGCTTGATCGTGCGCGCCTGCGTCTCACGGTCCACCCGCACCAGGCCGAGCCGTTTGGCGTAACCGTAGGCCCATTCGAAACTGTCCAAAAAGGACCCGGCGAAGTAGCCGCGGACGTCGGCGCCCGCCCGGCGCGCGGCAGCGGTGGCTGCGATGTGCGCGGAGAGATACGCGGCGCGGTCGTCGTCGCGGACGAAGCCGGTCTCGTCGGGGACGTCGGCGAACGCGGCGCCGTTTTCGGTGACGTAAAGCGGCAAACCGGGATAGTCCCGGCTGATCCGGACGAGCAGTTCGGTGAGCTTGTGCGGCAGGATCTCCCACCCCAGCACCGTCGACGGCGCCCCGAACGGGACCTTGCGGAACGCCGGCATCCCGAAGTGCTCCACCGCGTCCCCGTTCTCCTCCACCCCGGAGTACCGCGTCCCGAAGTAGTAGTCGACGCCGAGGAAGTCGAGCGGAGCGGCGATGATCGACGGGTCCCACGGCTCGGACGGCAGGCGGATGCCCTGCCGCGCGAGGGTTTCGAGGACGTCCTCCGGGTATCGGCCGTGTACGAGCGCGTCGAGGTAGAACCGCGTCCCGAGCCCGTCTTCGAACCGGGCGGCCTCGCGATCGGCCTCGCTGGGGGTCGCCGGGTCGGCGGTGCTCAGGTTGAGCGTGATGCCGAATTTCGTCCCGGGCGGCGCGAGTTCCCGCATCCGCCGCACGGCGAGGCCGTGGCCGAGCAGCAGGTGATGCGCCGCCGCCATCCCCGCCTTCGGGTCCCGGCGGCCGGGCGCCATCACCCCGTGGACGTAGCCGTGCATGGCCGTGCACCACGGCTCGCTCAGCGTGGTCCAGTGGCGGACACGGTCGCTCAACCGCTCGAACACGAGCATCGCGTAATCGGCGAAACGGACGGCCGTGTCGCGCGCGGGCCAGCCACCGGCGTCTTCGAGGTGCTGCGGCAGATCCCAGTGGTACAGCGTCAGCCACGGATCGATGCCGTTGTTGAGCAGCTCGTCGACCAGCCTGTCGTAGAAGGCGATCCCGGCGGGATTGACGCCGCCGCGACCGCGCGGCTGCACCCGGGACCAGGACACGGAGAACCGGTAGGTGTCGACGCCGAGTTCCTTGACCAGCGCGACGTCGGCGGGCATCCGGTGGTAGTGGTCGCAGGCGACTTCGGCGGTGTCACCGTTGTCGATCGACCACGGCGATCGGGCGTAGGTGTCCCAAATGGACGGTGTTCTTCCGTCTTCGGCGACCGCGCCTTCGATCTGGTGCGCCGAGCTGCCGACACCCCAGCGGAAGTCCGGCGGCAGGGTGCCGATGAGCTCGCCCTCCCCCGTCATGACACCCCTCCTTCCCGGCTCGCCCGCCTTATTTCACCAGTTAATACATGGCGGAGGCTAAGGTCGTGGGGCATCCTGGAAAGGTCCGCCGCCATAAGATGGGTATCCGCATGCCTGCCAAGCGCACCACCGTCCGTGACCTGCGGCGGCACAACCGTTCCCTCCTGCTGTCGAAACTCTACTTCGACGGCCCGCTCAGCCGCCACGAATTGAGCGGTCTGACCGGCTTGAGCGCCGCGACGGTCAGCAACGTGACCGCCGAACTCGGCGAAGAACGCCTCATCACCGAAGCCGGGCTGGTCGAGTCCGACGGCGGCAGGCCTCGTGTCCTGCTCCGCGTCGATCCGGCGTACGGCCACGTCGCGGGCGTCGACATCGGCGAGACCGGGGTGAAGGTCGAACTGTTCGACCTCGCCATGAACCGGCTCGCCACCGTCGAACACCCGCTCGCCTCCCCGCGGCCGGACGCGGCCGCCGCCGTCACCCAGGTGGCGTCCGGGATCCGGGAAGTGATCACCGAATCCGGGATCGACGAAGCGACCGTGCTCGGCGTCGGCGTCGGCGTTCCCGGCACCGTCCAGCAGGGCTCCGGCGAAAAGGGCGAGGCGCCGCGCGTGCACGCGCCCACCATCGGCTGGAAAGAGGTCCCGCTGACCGATCTCCTGCGCGCGCAAGGGGTCGAGCTGCCGTTGGTCGTCGACAACGGCGCGAAAACCCAGGGCCAGGGGGAAATGTGGTTCGGCGCCGGTCGCGGCGCGCGGCACGCGGTGATCGTCCTGATCGGGTCCGGGGTCGGCGCGGCCGTGGTCACCGACGGCACCACCTACCGGGGCTCCACCAGCAGCGCGGGCGAATGGGGCCACACCACGATCGTCTACGGCGGGCAGGAATGCCGCTGCGGATCGCGCGGCTGCCTGGAGTCCTACGTCGGCGCTGAGGGCGTCCTCGCCCGCTATCGCAAGGCGCGCGGGGGAAAGACCGCCCCGGATGAGGACGAACAGACACAGTTCGCCGACCTGCTGGAGTCGGCGGGCAAGTCGAAGGCCGCGGCCAAGGTGCTGGAGGAGACGGCGGGCTACCTCGGCGCCGGGATCGGCAACCTGATCAACCTGTTCGACCCGGAGCGGATCGTGCTCGGCGGCTGGGCCGGGCTCGCGCTCGGCGAGAAGTACCTGCCGGAGATCCGGCGCGTGGCCGGCGAGCACGCGCTCGCGCACGTGTTCGACCAGACCGAGATCGAACTCGGGCAGCTCGGGCCGGACGCCGTCGCCATAGGAGCCGCCACCCTCCCGGTCGCCGCCCTGCTGGACCAGGGCGCGGATCCGCGAACGGCCGGATCGAAACGCGGGTCGGCCGCCTGAGCCTTAATTCGAAGTCGAAAAATACGTCTTGTCGCAGTGGTAGAGACCATGCATACTTTGTTGTCAGGCACAACAAAGTGGTTCTGCCAGCGCTTTCCGTTCTCTCGCGCGCCACCCCGCGCGGGGTCCCCAACGGTCAGAGAGGCGACAACGATGTCCATCTCTTCACGTTTTCGCTGGGCGGCGCTCCTCGCCGCCGGCGTCCTCCTCGGCTCACTTCCGGCCACGGCGCAGGCCCCGGCCTCCGAGGCCGCGGTCATGGCCGCGACGTTCACCGACGACTTCAACGGTCCCGCCGGCGCCGGGATCGACACCTCGAAGTGGCACTTCGAGACCGGTGACAACGTGAACAACCACGAGCGGCAGTGGTACACGTCCGGGACGAACAACGCGGCGCTCGACGGCCAGGGCAACCTCGTCATCACCGCGAAGAAGGAGAATCCGGGCAACTACAACTGCTGGTACGGGCGCTGCGAGTACACCTCGGCCCGGCTGTCCACGCAGGGCCAGTTCACCCAGACCTACGGCCGGTTCGAAGCGCGGATGAAACTGCCGCGCGGACAAGGGATGTGGCCCGCGTTCTGGATGCTCGGCGCCGACATCGGCAACGTCGGCTGGCCCAACAGCGGCGAGATCGACATCATGGAGAACGTCGGCTTCGAGCCGAACACGGTGCACGGCACCATCCACGGCCCCGGGTACTCCGGCGCGGGCGGTATCGGCGCGGGCTACAACGGCCCGAACTTCTCCGACGACTTCCACACCTACGCCGTCGACTGGGCGCCGAACCAGATCAAGTGGTACGTCGACGGGAATCTTTACCAGACACGGACTCCCGCCGACCTCAACGGCAACCGCTGGGTCTTCGACCACCCCTTCTACCTGATCCTGAACCTCGCCGTCGGCGGCTACTGGCCGGGCGACCCGAACTCCGGCACGGTGTTCCCGCAGCGCCTAGTCGTCGACTATGTGCACGTCAACTCGAGCAACACGGCGGGGAACACCGGGCGGATCACCGGCATCGGCGGCAAATGCGTCGACGTCGCGGCCGCGAACAGCGCCGACGGCACCCCGATCCAGATCACCGACTGCAACGGCAACGCCGCGCAGAACTGGACCGTCGGGAGCGACGGCACGATCCGCGCGCTCGGCAAGTGCCTCGACGTCTCGGGCGGCGGGACGGCGGACGGCACGGCCGTGCAACTGTGGGGCTGCAACGGATCCGGCGCGCAGAAGTGGGCGATCAGCGGCGCGCGCGACATCGTGAACCCGCAGGCGAACAAGTGTCTCGACGCCACCGGCAACAGCTCGGCGAACGGGACCAGACTCCAGATCTGGACCTGCGGAGGTGGCGCGAACCAGAAGTGGACGACCCCGTGAGAACGCGTTTCGTCCTCTGAACGCGTTTCGGTGCGTTCGGCGTAGGCCTCGACGAGCTGGTTTTCGGCATCGGCGAGGTACTGCGCCAGCAGCTTCTCGGCGCCCATGCCGTCGCCGGCCTCGATGCGCTCGAGGATCTCCGCGTTGCGCTTGAGATACGGCTCGTGGAAGCGCCGCGGGTCGGCCATCATGTGGAACACCAGCCGCAGCTCGGCGAGGATGCCGCGCATCAGCTCGTCGATCCGCTCGCTTTCGCTGAGTTCCGCGAGAGCCGAGTGGAACCGGATGTTCGCGGTGCCCAGGTCCTGCCAGCGCTCACTCCGCTCCGCGAGCCTGCCGTCTTCGACCAGGCGTGCGAGCTTCGCGAACGACGGCGGCTTCTCCGTCACCGCCCGCACCGCCGAGCACTCGACGACCTTGCGCACCTTGTAGAGGTCGACGACGTCCTCGATCGACAGCATCCGCACGAAGACGCCGCGGTTGAGCTCGTGGGTCAGCAGCCGTTCGTGCGTGAGCAGCCGGAACGCCTCGCGCAGCGTGTTGCGGGAGACGCCGAGCGCCGAGCCGATGTCGTGTTCCGACAACCGCACCCCGGGCAGGAAGAACCCCTCCGCGATGCGCGTGCGGAGGACGCCCGCGACCCGCTCGGCGGTGCTGGTGCGGCTGATCATGTCCCGGTCCGCTTCGAGTCCTCGCACCGGCCCAGGACCACCCTCCGCAATCGTCACGTGACCGATCCTACCTACGAACAAGAGGGCAAGCCAGGGATCCTCTTGTGGAATTGTTGAACAATACCTACAGTGCTGTATCTGGCTTCTCATGTGACCCATGCCACGATGAGATTCACTTCCTGGAGGCGCCGATGAACGCGACAGCCACTACCGAAGAAGACACACGCCCCTTCGCCTGGTTCCGCACGCTCGGTTCGCGAGGCCGACGGGCCTTCGTCGGCGCGTTCGGCGGGTACGGGCTCGACTCGTTCGACTACCAGACCTTGCCGCTGGGTCTGGCCGCGATCACCGCCTACTACGGCCTTTCCGGTGGTGAAGCGGGCCTGCTCGGCACGACGACGCTGGTGGTCTCGGCGATCGGCGGCATCGGCGCGGGCGTCCTGGCCGACCGCATCGGCCGCGTGCGCACCCTCCAGATCACCATCGCGATGTACACGGTCTTCACCGTGCTCTGCGGGTTCGCGCCGAACTTCGAGACGCTCCTGATCTTCCGCGCCTTGCAGGGTCTCGGTTTCGGTGGCGAGTGGGCCGCCGGCGCCGCGCTGGTGGCGGAGTACTCGCAGGCGAAGTACCGCGGCCGCACTGTCGCCTTCGTGCAGAGCGCGTGGGCTGTCGGCTGGGCACTGTCGGTCGTCGTCTACACGGTGGTGTTCAGCCTGTTCAGCCCGGACATCGCGTGGCGCGTCATGTTCTGGACCGGCGTCATCCCCGCGCTGCTGGTGCTGTGGGTCCGCCGCAACGTCCAGGACGCGCCCGTCGCGCAAGCGGCACGGGCCACCAAGAAGGAACGCGGTTCGCTGGCGGGCATCTTCAAGCCGGATCTGCTGCGCACGACGTTCTTCGCCGCGCTGCTCGCCACCGGCGTCCAGGGTGGCTACTACACGCTCGCGACCTGGCTGCCGAGCTACCTCAAGACCACTCGCGGCCTCACCGTCATCGGGACCGGCGGCTACCTCGCGTTCCTGATCTCGGGCGCCTTCATCGGCTACATCACCGGCGGCTATCTCACGGACATCTTGGGCCGCAAGAAAACCTTCCTGTTGTTCTCGGTGCTGTCCGCCGGACTCATCGTCGCCTACACGCAGATCCCGGCGGGCGCGAACACGCTCGTGCTGTTCCTCGGCTTCCCGCTCGGGTTCTCGATGTCCGCGATCTTCAGCGGGTTCGGCGCGTTCCTCGCCGAGCTGTACCCGTCGGCGCTGCGCGGAACCGGGCAGGGCTTCACCTACAACCTCGGCCGGGCCATCGGCGCGACCTTCCCCGCCGTGGTCGGTTTCCTCGGCGCGGGCGGCGCGATGGTGTTCGGCGCGGTCGGTTACGGCATCGCCGCGCTGGCGCTGCTCGGCCTGCCCGAGACTCGCGGCCGCGAACTTCTGTGACGACAATCGGAGGAGGAGGCACCGCGATGACCACTTTCGACGAACCGGCGACGTTGTCCCCCGCCGAGGCCCGCGCCCTGTTCCGCACGGGCACGGCCCGCCCGACCACCGGCTGGGCGAACGGCTTCACCCAGACCAACCTGATCGCCGTCCCCGAAGCCTGGGCCTACGACGTCCTGCTGTTCTGCCAGCGGAACCCGCAGCCCTGCCCGGTGCTCGACGTCAGCGATCCCGGCGACCCGTCGACAGCGCTGGCGCCCGGCGCGGACCTGCGCACCGACCTGCCGCGCTACCGCGTCTGGCAGAACGGCGCGCTGTCCGGCGAGGTCCCGGACGCGAGCGGGTTGTGGCGCAGCGACATGGTCGCGTTCTCGATCGGGTGCAGCTTCACCTTCGAAGCGGCGCTGGCCGCGGAAGGCATCCCGCTGCGGCACGTCGACCAGGGCCGCAACGTGGCGATGTACGTGACGAATCGCGAATGCGTCCCGGCCGGGCGGCTGCACGGGCCGATGGTGGTCTCGATGCGGCAGATCCCCGAATGCCGCATCGACGACGCCGTGCGCGTCACCCGCGGGATGCCCGCCGTGCACGGCGCTCCCGTGCACATCGGCGACCCCGCCGCGCTCGGCATCACCGATCTCGGCAAGCCCGATTTCGGGGACCCGGTCGACGCGAAACCCGGTGACATACCGGTGTTCTGGGCGTGCGGCGTGACCCCGCAGGCGGCGCTGATGGCCTCGCGGCCCCCGTTCGCGATCACGCACGCGCCGGGCTACATGTTCGTGACCGACAAACTCGACAGTGAGTTCAGGGTGGCCTGATGGACCTCAACAGTGACCTCGGTGAAGGTTTCGGCGCCTGGAAAATGGGCGACGACGACGCCATGCTCGACATCGTCACCAGCGCGAACGTCGCTTGCGGCTTCCACGCCGGTGACCCGTCGGTGATGCGGCGGGTCACCGAACGCGCGGCGGCACGGGGGGTCGTCATCGGCGCCCACGTCGCCTACCGCGATCTGGCCGGCTTCGGGCGGCGGGCGATGGACGTCGCCCCCGCCGACCTCGCCGACGACGTGCTCTACCAGATCGGCGCGCTCGACGCGTTCGCCCGCGCGGCGGGCTCGCGGGTGCGGTACGTCAAACCGCACGGGGCGTTGTACAACACGGCCGCGGTGGATCCGGAGCAGGCGGGCGCGGTGGTCGAGGCGATCCGGCGGTTCCATCCCGGGCTCGCACTGCTGTGCCCGCCGGGGTCGGAGATGGCCGGGCAAGCCGAAAAGGCCGGTTTGCCCGCGTACGCCGAGGCTTTCGCGGACCGCGCGTACACGCCGGAAGGCCTTCTGGTCTCCCGGAAACTGCCGGGCGCCGTCCTCCACGACGCCGACGAGGTGGCCGAAAGGGCGGTCGCGATGGCGGCCACCGGCAAGGTCGTCGCCGTCGACGGAACAGAGTTGGCTCTTCGGCCGCATTCGCTCTGCGTCCACGGCGACACGCCCGGCGCGGTCGAACTGGCGCGACGGATCCGCGCGGGGCTCGGCGCGTCCGGTGTCCACATCGGATCCTTCCTGGAGGCCGCGTGACGCGGGTGCTGCCCTACGGGGCGCGGGCGGCCATGGTCGACTTCGACGACCCGTCGGAGGTGCTCGGCCTGCACGCGTCCCTGGAACAAGACCCGCCGGACGGCGTCGTCGAGCTGGTCCCGGCCGCGCGGACCCTGCTCATCCGATTCGACCCGGGCCGGACCCACCACGACCGGCTCGCCTGCGACGTCCTCGACCGGTCCACAGTGGACGTCGCACCGCGCGAGGCCGCCGAGATCGTCGTACCGGTGCGCTACGACGGCCCGGACCTGGCCGACGTCGCGGCGGCCACCGGCATGTCGGCCGAAGCCGTCGTCCGGCGCCACGAGGACGGGACGTACGTGTCGGCGTTCTGCGGTTTCGCCCCGGGTTTCGCCTACCTGACCGGACTCGACCCCGCCTTGCACCTGCCGCGCCGGACGAGCCCGCGCACCCGGGTGCCCGCCGGTTCGGTCGCGATCGCGGGCGAGTACACGGCGGTGTACCCGAACGCTTCACCCGGCGGCTGGCAGCTGATCGGGCGGACGACGCTGCCGGTGTGGGACGTCGAACGGGAACCGCCGGACCTGCTGGCGCCGGGTACGCGGATCCGGTTCACTTCATGACCGCGAAGATCGAAGTGGTCCGGCCCGGGGTCTTCGCCACCGTGCAGGATCTCGGCCGGCCCGGTCTGGCCGCGATCGGCGTCGGCCGGTCCGGTGCCGCCGATCGCGGTTCGCTGCGGCTGGCGAACCGGCTGGTCGGGAACCCCGAAGGCCACGCCGCCCTGGAATGCGTGCTGGGCGGCCTCGTCCTGCGGTTCTCGGCCCCCGCGACCGTCGCCGTCACCGGTGCGCCGTGCTCCATCACCGTCGGGACGCGGGCCGCCGGCCCCGACTCACCGATCGCGGTGGGCCCGGGTGACGAACTCGTCCTCGGCATGGCCGCTCAAGGTTTGCGGTGCTATGTCGCGGTGCGTGGCGGCATCGACGTCCCTCCCGTGCTCGGTGCCCGGGCGACGGACACCCTCGGCAAACTCGGTCCGCCCGCGCTCTCGGCGGGGATGACCTTGCCGGTCGGGCAAGACGTGCTGGCCCATCCCGGCGTGGATCTCGCTCCTCGCGCCCCGCTGCCGGACGTGCCGACTCTGCGGGTCACTCACGGTCCTCGGGTTCCTTGGTTCGTTCCAGGCGCACTGTCCACTTTGGTCTCCTCCGGTTACGTCGCCACCGCCGATGTCGATCGGGTGGGCGTACGCCTTTCGGGTGCGGCGCTTTCGCGGGCGCGGGACGGCGAGTTGCCACCCGAGGCCGCCGTGCCGGGCGCTTTGCAGGTTCCTCCTTCGGGGCAGCCGATCCTGTTCCTCGCCGACCATCCGGTGACCGGGGGCTATCCGGTGATCGCGGTGGTCGAGGAAGCGGATCTGGATCTGGCCGCTCAGGTGCGGCCGGGGCAACGGGTGCGGTTCCGGCTCGCTTGACGGCGTAAGCAGTCGGCGGTTTCACCTGGTTGTCGCAAATAGTGCTTTGTCGAGTGCTTGTGCTGGTGTGAGCAGGCCGAGCGTAGGGCGTGGTCGGGTGTTGAGGCGTAGGGCGATCGCGTCGCAGTGGGTTTGGGTGAGGTGGCGCAGGTCTGAGCTTTTGGGCCAGTACTGGCGTAGTAGGCCGTTGGTGTTCTCGTTGCTGACGCGTTCCGCGTCCTGGGTAAGACCTTGATCCAGACCATTCCGGATCTTTTCCCGCTCCTCACGCGTCAACCGGCGTCCTGGCATGACGATCTCCCTATCAGCCGCCACTACTTGCACCAACCGATTGAAACCGCCGTCGACTACTTGCGGGAACGGTCGGCCTATGTCCTGAGGTGCATCGTGTTGCGTCTCGGTTCCCCGGTGGGGTCGAGGTAGGCGGGGGCGGTGAATTCGGGGAGTCCGTCTTGGGCGATCTGGACTTTCCATTCGCTGTGGTGGATCAGCCGGTGGTGTTTGGCGCAGAGCAGGACGAGGTTATCGATTTTCGTTTCGCCGTGGTGCCGCCAGAAAACGATGTGGTGCGCGGTGCAGCGGGGTACGGGCATGTCGCAGCCCGGGAAGGCGCAGCCGCCGTCGCGGATCGTCAACGCATACTTCTGTGCTAACGACACTGTCCGTTTGGATCGGCCGATGTCGAGTGGTTCGCCTGCGGTGCCGAGAACACCCGGCCTCACGCGGGCATCACACGCCAGAATCCGGGCGTCGGTCGCGCTGATCGGACCGACCAGATCCAGGTGAGCTTCGCCGAGATCGTTGATCAGGTCCTCATACGACATGGTCACCAGGATGTGGGTGGCCTCCCCGGCCTGACCGGGCAGGTTCCGGCTGGTCGTCTTCAACCGCACATAGTCGGTGAAAGCATCCCCGTAGCGTTCATCCTGGGTGCGGGAATCCCGGACCCCGTCGATCGCCTTGTGCGGCTTGGCCATCGGGTCGAGGTCGGACTTCAACCGCGCGTAGGTTTCCAGGTCAAGGGTGGCTTTCAAACCGAGCGTCCCGTCGCGGTGTTTGACGAACCGCAACTCCGGCCGCACATCCCTCGGGTCCTCATCGCGCGGCTCTTTCCCATCAGGATCGAACTTGTCTAGCAAACGCCGCCCGGCCCGGGCGATCGCACGAGGACCGGCACGGCGGGCCAGATCGACCAGGATCTTCTCCCCACCCCGCACCTCCTCCTCCGGCACACTCGACGGGATCCGCGCCAGAGTGCGGATGATCGCGTCGATCTGCGAACCACCGACCGCACCCTCCGCAGCGGCCTCGGCGGTCAATGGTGCCAACGGAGGCTCCGGATCCCCGCCGATCGACGGACCGGGATACAACGCCAGCACCCGATCCGCACGATCCCTGGCTTCCTTGTCCGACACCAGGAAATCCTCGAAAATCATCGCCGCCAACGTCGAATGACCAGAACACCCACGAACACCGCGAGCATTGATCTCCGCCAGGATCGCGTTCTGCTCCGCATCCACCCGACGCTTCAGAACTTCCAACTCCTGCTTACGGGCATGCAACGCAGCCGTGTCGACACGCCACCACTCGGTGCGCGTCGTCTCGGGTCTCTCGCTGCCGGCCACGAAATCAATGATACTCCGATTCGAACACCTGTGCTATCAAATGGCATGGTGACCGTTCAAGTTTATTTGATATTTGTTACCAGCCAAGGGTTTCCGGTGATGGCGTCACAGAGTCGGGCGTGGGCGCCGGCCGCCTGAGATCCACAGATGGCGATGCCCCGGAATCGCGGCAGGATCCCGAATTCGTCCATCGCTTCAGTGTCGCGAAGCTTCTGGGTGAAGTACGCGGTGAGGGTTGGGGTGCGGCCACCAGGTCTTGACCCCGACCCGGATGCCGCTCTCGTCGAAGTGTGCCAATAGATGGATAGACCCCGCCTTTAGTCCGCTGGATGCGGGCGCGCCGGCAGCTGTCCGGTCTGATTGTCACTGCTGCCAGGGTGCAGTCGGTGTCCCAATGTGGCATTGGGGACATTGATCGTCCCCAATGCCACATTGGAGACACCGACTACATGTTGGAGACACCGGCCGGGTGGATGCTTGCGCGTGCCCCGTCCCTCTCCGCGGGCTCCCGCGACTCGCGTGCTCAGACCCGTAACTCACGTGATCAAAGCCGTGACTCGCGTGATCACCGGGGCCCCAGGTATGAGAAAAGGGCCGAGGGCATAAAAGAACTCTCGGTTCTCGCACAAATAGACCGGCAGGCTGAACCGCCGAAACGCAGCCTGGTCGGACGCCAACCAAGGGCGGGCCTCACGCGTCTTACGACTGTGATCAACGACAGAGAGCTCTCCTGGGACGGATGTGTCAACGGCCGGGATCTCGGCGGCCTCGGGCGGGTCAAGCCGCGCGCGGTGGTCCGGATGGAGGCACCGACGCGGTTGAGCGAGGCCGGTTGGGCGGCGGCTTGGGCGCATGGGGTCCGCACCGTGATCGATCTGCGCGACCCCGACGAGCGCGAGCCGGACCACGCGCCGAGACCGGCGGGGATCACGACCGTCAATGTCCCGTTGGACCCGGTCGGCACACCGTTTTACGAACGGTGGAAGAAGATCGACGGCTTGGGCTCACCGCTGCACTACCCGGCGATGCTGGCCGAACACCCCGAGCCGCTGATCACTGCCGCGAGGGCGATCGCCGACGCCGCGCCGGGGTGCGTGGTGTTCCACTGCGCCGGCGGCAAGGACCGGACCGGGCTACTGGCCCTGGTGCTGCTCACGTTGGCCGAAGCGCCGCTGGAAGAGATCATCGCCGACTACCTGCTGACCTACGACCGGATGAAGCAGTGGTACGACGAACGCGGTTTCCGAGACCAACTGGCCGCCGTGACCGAACTTCTCGCGGCCCGCGACACCACCATCGAAGCGTCGCTGACCTCGACGATCACCTCGTTGACGATGCCTGAGTTCCTTCTCGGCAACGGCCTGTCCGACGCCGAATTGTCCGCCCTGCGCGCCCGCTTGACCGGCTGACAGAACCTCAAAGACCCGAAACCCGCAGAGTGATGTTCAACCGCCCCGCCAACCCCAGCCCGGGATCAGCGGTCCCCGGCAACACCCGCGGCACCCCGTGGAAAGCCAGCCGCGACTGGCCGCCGAACACGAACAGATCCCCCGACCGCAGATCCACGTCCGTGTAAGGCCGCCCGCGATCCGACGTGTTCCCGAACCGGAAGACGCACGCGTCCCCCAGGCTCAGCGAGACGACGGGCTCCAGCGAGGCCTCGTCCTTGTCCTGGTGCATCCCCATCTTCGCGGCGGAGTCGTAGAAGTTCACCAGCGCGATGTCCGGCGCGTAAACCGAAGAAGGCCCGTAGGCGGAAGCGACGGCCCGCTGACCGAGATCGCCCAACCACGAAGGAAACGGGAGCACCGGCGAGCCGTCTTCGGTCACCTTCGAGTACCGGTACGGGTGCCAGTGCCAGCCGAGGCAGACCGTCCGCACCGACATGACACCGCCGTTCGGCAGCCGCGTCTGCCGATAGCCACGCCAACCGCGGCAGGCTTCGACCAGACGGCGTTGCTCGTCGAGGTCGAGCCAGTCGGGCACATGCACGGCACCGGGCGCGACTTCGGCGCGCGGGCGAGGGATCAGCGCGTCCACGGGTCGAGTTTGCCAGGGCGCGCGCCGATGATCCGGTGGCCCCGCACCAGGACACCGGCCACGGCGAACCGTCGCAGCACCCGCTGGACGAGACGCGGGCGAGACGGGGCATCCCTGACTGTCACAGCGAAGAAACCTTCCACAACCAGACGCGAGAAACCACCTTTCGGATTAGTCCGATCGGCGGGTTGACCGCAACGCGTGCACCCGGTTACCGCGCGAATTCGACCACCGTCACCCCGGCTTGAGCCGGTACAGGGTCGTTCATCGCCGCGAGCACCGCGGGGACGTCGTCGAGGCCGACCCGCTTGCCGATCATGGCCTCCAAGTCGATTCCCGCCGTCTCCACCACCCGCAGCATCTCGGGGTACTCGTGCGCTTGCAGTCCGTGGATGCCGACGATCTCCAGTTCCCCGCCGATCACCCGGTGCATCGGGATCGGCGCGATGCCCTGCGCGGGCGGCATCAGCCCGGCCTGGACATGCCGTCCGCGCTTCCGGAGGCTGCCGATCGAGGCCGCGCAGGTGCTCGGCGAGCCGAGACAGTCGAGGGACACGTGCGCGCCGCCGCCGGTCAGCTCCCGGACCTGAAGAGCGACGGCCTCGTGGCCTTCGAACCCGGACGGATCGACGGCCGACACCGCCCCCATCCGCGAGGCCAGGGCCCTGGCCCGCGGCGACGGATCGACCGCGACGACAGAAGCACCGGCCGCGACGGCCAGCAGGATCGCCGAGACGCCGACACCGCCACAGCCGTAGACCGCGACCCACTGACCGGGCCGGACCCCGCCTTGGCGCAGCACCGCCCGGAACGCCGTCCCGAACCGGCAGCCCAGCGCCGCCGCCTCGGCCGAGGACAGCGAGTCCGGCAGCGCCACGAGGTTGACCTCGGCGTTTTCGAGCGCGACGTACTCGGCGAACGAGCCCCAGTGGGTCGCGCCCGGCTGGAACTCGCGGTCGCAGATCTGCTGGTCACCGGCCGCGCACTGGGCACAGGTGCCGCAGGCGCAGACGAACGGCACCGTCACCCTGTCGCCCACCGACCAGCCGCGGACGCCCTCGCCGAGCGACGAGATCCGGCCGGCGAGTTCGTGCCCGGCGACGTGCGGCAGCTTCACCGACGTGTCGTGGCCCTGCCAGGAGTGCCAGTCGCTGCGGCACACCCCGGTCGCCTCGACGGCGATCACCACCCCGCCCGGCGGTGCGGACGGATCCGGCACCTCGCGTACCTCGGGCAGCACCCCGAACTCCTCGAAGACGACCGCCCGCAACCCTCGCTCCTCTACGTTCCCGTGTCCCGGCCCCGCTGCGTCACCAGACCCTCGCCGGGCACCGTACACCGGGCCGCACGTCCGCGTGGCGGCCCGAGAAGCCGGGACAGGGACTCCGGCGGCACCCCGAGGATCTCTTCGAGATTCTTGAGCACCAGCAGGGATTCCGGCCGTTCGGGACGGCAGCGGCCGGACTGCCAATGGCTCAGCGTCGCGAGACTGACCGAGCACCCCCGCCCTCGCAGCCGGTACCGGATCCGGTCGAGACCGAGACCCCTCGCCCTGATCGCGGCTCTGAGGGCGTCCGCGAACGGCCCGGTCTCCAGCAGCCGCCTGAGTTCACGTCCTTCCGCCACCCCCCGGTCGATGGTGTGTGTCCGCTGACCGGTCATTGTCATCGCCTTCGCACGCTCGCTTAGCCACCCGGAATAGCGCAGCCTAGGCGTGGGGACACATGATCGGAAGGGCCTTAGATCACCTATCCGCACGGCATGTGGGTGACGTCCACGGAATCCGAATTATGCAGAGACGTAGGGAAAATTCCCACCGCGAGCGCCGCCCGATAAGCGTCCACAGTGGACACCGGGGTCAGCGCAGCGCGACCGAAAGCGCCTGCGCGATCTCCTTGCCGATCGCGTGCGTCGCCGCGTCCGGCGGCGAGCCGACCTTGACCACCATCGGACCGCCGAACGGCTGGCGCTCGACGACCTCGATCCGCTCGCCGAGGCCGATCGAATGCTCGGTCAGGTAGCGCAGGAGTTCCGGGTCGGTGTCCCAGACCCGGACGATCTCGCCGACCGCGCCGGGCGGGAGGTCGTCGAGGATGCGCATCGGCATCTCCTCGACGCTGCCGTCGGGGGCGGGGATCGGGTCGCCGTGCGGGTCGCGGACCGGGTTGCCGAGTTTCGCCGCGATCCGTTCGACGAGCCTATCCGACACCGCGTGTTCGAGCGCGTCGGCTTCGGCGTGCACCTCGTCCCAGGTGTAGCCGAGTTCGGACACCAGGTACGTCTCGATCAGCCGGTGACGGCGGAGCACCGAACGGGCGAGCTGCCTGCCTTCGGTGGTCAGTTCGATCCCGCGGTACGGGACGTGCGCGACCAGCCCCAGCTGCGACAGCTTGGTGACCATGCCGGACGCCGAGGACGGGCTGACCTCCAGCCGTCCGGCCAGCGACGTGTTGGTGACGGCCTCGCCGCGTTCCACCAGCCCGTAGATCACCCGGACGTAGTCCTCCACCGACGACGACCTGCGGTTCGCCCCTTCACCCATGGGTGCGAGTTTACGGCTTGCCGCTTGGCCGCGGCTCACCCAGCGTGCGGTCGCCAGCGGTACCGGATCCAGCCGGGGACGGGGTCGGCGCCGAGCTGGGCGTAGAACGCCTCGCCCTTCTCGTTGCCCTCCTGCATGTCCCATTCGACCCGGCCCGGGGTCCGCGCGCTCAGTTCGTCGAGCAGCTCCCGGCCGAGGCCGAAGCGCCGGTGGTCCGGGCGGACGAAGAGGTCGTCGAGCCAGATCCCCGGCCGGGCCTCCCAGGTGGAGAAGTTCCAGCTGCAGAAGGCGAAGCCCGCGACCTCGCCCGGTTCGTCCGGGGGTGTGGCGAGCAGCACCCACGCCTTCGGATCGGGTCCGAAGAGGAATCCGGCCATCTCCCGGCGGTCCAGCTTCAGATCGTGTTTGTCCTCGTAGACCGCGTGCTCCTCGATGAGCGCGCAGATCTCCTCGATGTCGCCCGCGACGGCGTCCCGTACCGGCATCAGTCTCAGCTCCGTTCGTAGACGAGGTCGCCGCCGACGGCGGTGGCGACGACGTGGATCGAATCCAAAGTGGACTCGTCGGTCGGGTCGGCCGAGAGGACGGCGAAGTCGGCGAGCTTGCCGATCTCCAGCGTGCCCAGGTCCTTCTCGGCGAAAGCGGCGTACGCGGAGCCGTAGGTGTACGCGCGCAAGGCTTCGAACGGCGTGAGCCGCTCATCGGGACCCAGCAGGACACCTGAGGCGGTCTTCCGCCGCACCATGTCGGCCAGCGCGAGCAGCGGCGCGCCTTCGACGACCGGGCGGTCCGAGCTGGCGGGGAGCACGCATCCCGCGTCGAGCAGGCTCTTGAGCCGGTAGCACCACGGTTCGCGCTCGGGGCCGAGCGCGGCGCGCATCCCGTCGCCGATCTCGTTGACGAACCGGCCCTGCGGCGACGCGATCAGCCCCAGCGACGCCAGCCGCTCCAGCTCCTCGGGCCGCAGCACCGCGCAGTGCTCGATGCGGTGCCGGTGATCGGGCCGCGGGTCGGCCTTCAGCGCGGCTTCGTAGGCGTCGAGGACGACGGTGATCGCTCGGTCGCCGATGGCGTGCGTCGCGATCTGCCAGCCGGCCTGGTGCGCGGCGGCGATCGTCCGCGCGATCTCGTCCTCGGGCACCTGGAAGTAGCCGACATTGTCCGGCTCACCGGCGAACGGCTCGTGCATCGCGCAGGTCCTGCCGATCAGCGAACCGTCGGCGAACAGCTTCATCGCGCCGATCCGCAGCCATTCGTCGCCGAAGCCGGTGCGCATCCCCAGGTCCAGACCGAAGCCCGCACCGGCGTCGAGGTCGTGGAGCACGCTCGCCGCGACCATCACCGTGCTCCGCACCCGAAGCACCCCGCGATCGCGCGCGACCTGGTACGCGGCCAGTTCGGCGGGGGTCTCCCCCACCAGACCCCCGCCGATCCCGGCCTCCTGGACGCTCGTGATGCCCTCGGACAGGTAGCGCTCGCTCGCCCTGTCCAGCCCGCGGACGACCCGCTCGACCGGCGTCGGATAGGTCAGCGGCCGCAGCAGGAGCTGGGCCTGCTCCCGCAGCAGGCCGGTCGGCGAACCGTCCTCGTCGCGGACGACGTCACCGCCCACCGGCACGTTTCCCAGGTCCAGCCGCTCCAAGACGGCGGAGTTGACCACGGTCATGTGCCCGGACGTGTGCTTGAGCCGCACCGGGTGCCCGGGGGCGGCGCGATCGAGCCCCTGTCTCGTCGGATGGCCGCCCACGAGCTTGTTCTGGTCGTAGCCGCTGCCGATGATCCACTCACCCGGCGGGGTCTCGGCGGCGCGCCGCGCGACGGCGTCGTACACCTCGTCGACGCTGCGGCAATCCGACAGCGCGACATCGTCGAGCGCCATGCCGAACCAGGCCATGTGGTTGTGCGCGTCGTGGAAGCCGGGCACCACCACCGAGCCGCCGAGGTCCACGCGTCGCTTTGCGGAAAGCGTCGCCGTGTCATGACCTAAAGCGACGATTCGTCCGTTCAAAGCCGCAAGCGCTACGAATTCACCGGCTCCAGTGAGGAACCGGGCGTTCTCGTAAACCGTGTCGACCCGCATGGATTCGACCCTATCGATCGATCGATCGGTCGTCTAGGCTCGGCGTCATGAGCACCGTGGACTACGCACTCGACGACGGCATCTGCGTGATCTGGCTGAACCGCCCCGAACGACTGAACGCGGTGGTCGCCGAACTGGTCGACGACCTGTTGGAGGCGCTCGACGCGGCCGCCAAGTCGGACGCGCGGGCCGTCGTGCTCGCTGGCCGGGGACGCGCTTTCTGCGCGGGTCACGACCTGAAGGAGCCCACCCCTGAGGGTGATTCACGCCCGCGACTCGACCGGTTACAGGACGTGACGCGTCGCCTTCGCGGCCTCCGCCAGCCCGTCATCGCCGCTGTCCACGGCTACGCGATCGGCGCGGGCGCCGAGTTCGCGATGGGCTGCGACCTGATCCTCGCCGCGGACGACGCGGTGTTCGCCTTCCCCGAGGTCTCGCTCGGGCTGAGCGTCACGGGCGCGGCGTCGCGGCTGCTGCCGCTGCTGGTCGGCCCGCTGAAGGCCAAGGAGCTCCTGCTGCTGGGTGAACGCGTGAGCGGCGCCGAGGCGTACGAACTCGGCCTGGTCAACGCCGCCCTGCCCGTCGACGACCTGATGGACACCGCGCTCGCCTGGGCGGCCAAGATCGCCTCCCACCCGGCGGCCGCGGCCACGATGGCCAAACGCGCCCTCGATTCCGGCATCGACAGCTCGCTCGACGCCGCGCTCGAACTGGAGGTCAGCCACGCGCTGATCACCGAGCACTCCGCCGAGGTCGCCGCGTCGGCCGAGGCTTTCCGGAGCCGGACATGACCTCGCTCGCCGGGATCGACACCCTCCTCGGGCTGACCACCAGGGCCGCCACGCTCTGGCCGGACAAGACGGCGTGGATCTTCGACTCCACCGATGAGAGCTTCACCTTCGCCGAGGTCGACGCGCGCAGCACCGAATTCGCCCGCGCGCTGCTGGACCTCGGTGTCCAGCCGGGCGACAGGGTCGCGGTGATGCTGCGCAACCAGCCCGAATTCCCGTTGCTGTGGCTGGCGCTGGCCAAGATCGGCGGAGTACTCGTCCCGGTCAACACCGGATACCGTGAATTCGACGGCGCCCACGTGCTCCGGCATTCCGGCGCCAGGTTCGCCGTCGCCGCCGAAGAATTCCTGGAATTGCTGAACAGGATCGCGCCGGAAACCTCGCTGGAACGCGTACTCACCCCCGGCGAGCTCACCGATCCCGGCGGCGCCGCGGCTTTCGGGACCGAAGGCGAACGCCCGGTCAACATCCAGTACACCTCCGGCACCACGGGCGCCCCCAAGGGCTGCGTACTGCCGAACCGGTATTGGACGACACTGGCGATCAGCCTGGCCACGTACTTCCCCGCCGTCGGCACGGACGACGTCATCCTGACCGCGCAACCGTTCCACTACATCGATCCACAGTGGAACGTCGCGCTGGGGCTCGCGGGCGGCGCGACGCTGGTGGTGCTCGACCGCTTCCACCCGTCCACGTTCTGGGAGAAGATCCGCGAGCACGGCGTCACCTGGTTCTATTGCCTCGGCCTGATGCCCACGCTTCTGCTGCGCCAGCCGGAAAGCGAACTGGACAAGGCACATCAGGTCCGCGCGATCTGCGCGTCGGCCATCCCGCGTGACCTGCACGCCGCGCTCGAAGCGCGCTGGGGCGCGCCCTGGTACGAGGCCTTCGGCATGACCGAGACCGGCGGCGACATCCGGATGTACCCGGCGGATCACGAGGAAACCGTCGGCACCGGCTGCCTCGGCAGGCCCGCGCCGACGCGCGAGGTGATGATCGCGGACGCGGACGGCAAACCGCTGCCGCGCGGGGAAACCGGCGAACTGCTGATCCGCGGGGTCGGCCTGATGCACGGCTACCACGACGACGTCGAGGCGACCGCGCGCGCGTTCGACGGCGGCTGGTTCCACACCGGCGATCTGGCCACAATGGACGGCCAGGGCCGGGTGTACTACGTGGGCCGCACCAAGGACATGATCCGCCGCAGCGGCGAGAACATCTCCGCCGACGAGGTCGAGCGGGCGTTGCAGCTGCATCCGGCGGTCAAGCTCGCCGCCGTCGTCGCGGTGCCGGACGAGATCCGCGGCGAGGAGGTCAAGGCGTACCTGGTCCTCGAAGAAAACGAGGGACACCACAGCGAACCGGCCGAACTGGCGGAGTTCTGCGCGGCGAAACTGGCCTACTTCAAGATCCCCCGGTTCTGGGCCTTCGCCGAGGAACTGCCGATGACACCGTCGGAACGGGTCGCCAAGGGCGAGCTGAAGAAGACGGAAGACCTCCGCGCCGGATCTTGGGACAGGACCACCGGATCATGGCTGTGAGTACTCGCGAGCGGGTCCGGCAGGCGGCGGTGAAACTGTTCGCCGCCAAAGGTTTCCACGGCACCGGCATCCGGGACCTGGCACAGGAGGCGGAGCTTTCGTCCGCCAGTCTTTACCACTACATGGGCACCAAAGAGGATCTGCTGGTCGCCATCATGAACGAGTCGCTGCGGCGGCTGCTCGACGCGGCCGAGCTGGCGACCGCCGGGCTCACCGATCCCGTGTCCCGGCTCGGATCCCTGGTGGCCCTGCACGTCCTCGCGCACGCCATCCAGCCGGACGACACCCGTGTGGTGGACAACGAGGTCCACGCCCTCACCCCCGGCGCCAGGGCCGGCGTGGTGGGGCTGCGTGACGCCTACGAAAGGCTGTGGGCGGACGCCATCGAAGACGGTGTCGCGGCCGGCGTCTTCCACACCGATCAGCCTTCGGTCACCAGGCTCGCACTGGTGGAGATGTGCAGCGGGGTCGCGCGCTGGTATTCGCCGAGCGGACCGCTCACCCTTGATCAGCTGGCCTCGCATTACGCGGAACTGGCGCTGCGCGCGCTCGCCTGTGAACGTCATCTCGACGTCACCGCGTTGCAAAACTGCCGTGAAGTGGTCTCGGGAGTGTGGCGAGTGCCCGTTTAACGGCGACTCATACCCCGTACGCCTTGCTCAGACGGCTTGTCTGGGGGACGCTCGAAGGGTGACTGAGCAAACGATCCAACTCGAACTGGACGACTCGGGTCTCTCGCCGGCGTTGCCGGTGCCTTCGAACCCCCGTGATCAGGTGCAGGACGTCCCCTACCGCCCGGTGGGCTTCCGCGACGACGACCTGCCCACGGCCCTCGAACGGTGCGCGACATGGCTACGCCAGGCTCAGGAGTGGCTCGGGGAACCGGTCGATGTGCTGGCCGTCCATCTCGACTATGACGACCGCAAGGGTTCGCCCTACTACGACGTGAAGCTTCTCTGCAACGAGGAGGACCTGGCCGGGGTCCCGATCGCGATGCGGAACCAGAAGGACGACTAGCGCCGACGCAATGAAGGGGGCGTTAATAGCGGAAATTTGGGTGTAATGGCCCTTAATTTCGGATGGGGTGCTCAGGCGGGGGGAGCCCCGGGTGGCGCCGC
>NZ_JBHXJK010000029.1:0-81077 GCF_042723255.1 Amycolatopsis thailandensis | reverse complement strand
GATGCCCCCCCGGGGGGCATTCCCGGCGGGGGGGGGGCGGGCGCCGCTGGCCCCCGCCCCGCGCCACCGTCCCACTCAGCTCAGCAGCGCGCGCATCTCGGTGATCTCGGCCTGCTGACCGTCGATCACCTTCTGTGCCAAGGCTTTCACCTCGGCGTCGCTACCCTGCTGCAACGCGGTCTTCGCCATCGCGAGCGCGCCTTCGTGATGCTTGACCATCATTTCCAGCCACTGCTTGTCGAACGCGGCGTCCTTGGCCTTGCCGAGTTCGGCGAGATCGTCCTCGGTCATCATGCCGGACATCGAGCCGTGCGCGGAGTGGCCGCCCGACGGCGCCACTCCCCAGCCCTTCAGCAAACCGGTCAGCTGCTGGATTTCCGGGTCCTGCGCCTGCTTGATCCGCGCGGCGAGGTCGACGACCTTCGCGTTGCGGGTGCGGCCGTCGACGAGCTTCGCCATGGTGAGCGCCTGCTCGTGGTGCGGGATCATCCCTTGCGCGAACGTGACGTCGGCCTGGTTGTGCCCGGCCTGCGCGGGATCCGGCGCCTTCATCGTGGACATGTCGTGCCCGCCGGACGCGGTGTCCGAGCTCGCGCAGCCGGTGAGCACGGCGAAGGAGGCCAGGGCGGCAAGGGCCGCCCCGACCAGTTTCCTGCTGGTCATGGTTGTTCCTCAGGTCGTTTTCGGGCAGGGCGAGACGAACTCGCCTGTCACACCCGCGACACGCAGAGGAACGACAATCTCTCCGGTACCGGTCTCCAGCGCGGCGGATCACGGCCCGAAGCCGCACCGCCGCCAAGCCGAGACTTCCACGGCGCCACCGTCCGTCCATTCCGGACGAGCAGCCAGGTGACGATCAGCAGCACGGCCGCGGCGAGCACCGCGAGACACAGGTGCAGTCCACTGTGTCCACCGCCGTCGTGCGAAGGCGTATCCGCGCAACAGGGATCGGCCATCGCGACGGCGGCGGTCTCGTGTCCCGCGCCGTGACCGGATCCGGCGGTGACGTGATGCATGCCGACCAGTCCCAGCGCCACCACGCACAACAACAGCCACCGCAAGGCGGCCGGGTACGAGGACTGGGTCACGGCTCCACCGTAGCCGGATTCAGCGCGCCGCCGGCCGGTGGGGTTTCCCGGCCGAATGCAGGGCGGGGATGTCGCGATCGATGTGGTCGGCGTGGAACAACGCCTGCGCGAGCAGGCCGCGGACGTGGTCGTTGGCCGCCGAGTAGTAGACGAACGTCCCTTCGCGGCGGCCTTTGACCAGCCCCGCGAGCCGCAGTTTCGCGAGATGCTGACTGACCGCCGTCGGCGCCGCCCCCGCCAGGTCCGCGAGACACGCGACCGAGGACTCGCCTTGCAGCAGCGCCCAGAGGACCTTGACCCGCGTCGGATCCGCGAGCAGCCGGAACGTCTCCGCGGCCAGGTGGACCTGCTCCTCGGTGGGCATCTCGAAATCCGGGACCGACTCGTGCATGCCGGGAGGATACCCGCTACCCTTCTGCCTGCGTATCTGCATGACTGCGCATGTAGTGAACCAAGGAGGCGGGAAATGACCGGACACGGCCATGGACACAGTCACGGCCAGCAGCCGCGGAAGGGCCGCCTCCGCCATCTCCTGACCCCGCACAGCCACGACAGCGCCGACCGCGTCGACACCGCGCTGGAGACCAGCAAACGCGGCGTCCGGACGCTGATCTGGTCGTTCGCCGCCCTGTTCGTCACCGCCGTCGCCCAGCTCGCGCTCGTGCTGGTCACCGGGTCGGTGGCGCTGCTCGGCGACACGATCCACAACTTCGCCGACGCGCTGACCGCGGTCCCGCTCGGCATCGCCTTCCTGCTCGGCCGCCGCGCCGCGACCCGCCGCTACACCTACGGGCTCGGGCGTGCCGAAGACCTCGCCGGTGTGCTCGTCGTGCTGCTCATCGCCGCTTCCGCCTTCCTCGCCGGGTACGAGTCTGTCGAGCGGCTGCTCGATCCTCGCCCCGTCCGGCATCTGTGGGTGGTCGCCGCGGCGGGTGTGATCGGCTTCGCGGGCAACGAACTCGTGGCCCGCTATCGCATCACCGTCGGCCGCGAAATAGGGTCCGCCGCGCTGGTGGCGGACGGCTTGCACGCGCGCACGGACGGCTTCACTTCACTCGCGGTCGTGCTCGGCGCCGTCGGCGTCGGGCTCGGTTTCCCGCTGGCCGACCCGATCATCGGCCTCGCCATCACGGTCGCGATCCTGTTCGTCCTGCGCGACGCCGCCAAGGAGGTCTTCCGCCGTCTGATGGACGCCGTCGACCCGGCCGACGTCGATCGCGCCGAACGCGCGGCCGCCGAAGTCCCCGGCGTGCTCGGTACGCGGGACCTGCGGATGCGCTGGATCGGGCACAGCCTCCGCGCGGAACTGGCCGTGTCGGTCGAGTCCGGGCTGACCGTCACCGAGGCACATCACCTGGCCCATCGTGTCGAGGACCGGCTGCGAGAGGTCCTGCCGCGGCTCGCGGAGGCGGTCGTGCACACCGAACCGGCGCACGCTCATGAGATCGTCAGCGGGTGACGCCGTCCGACAACGACATCCGCGCCGTCCGCGCCCACGCGCAGCTGCTCGGCGCCCCGGCCGCCGACGTTGTCGCCGTGACCCGGTCGGTCGCCGCGATCCAGGCGCAGTCGAGTCCTGCCGCCAGGCTCGCGATCCGCGCCCGCAGCCGGGGCCTGACCGCGCCGGACGTCGACATGTCCCGGGCCGTCTCGCGCACCTGGCTGATGCGCAAGACGCTCCACCTGGTGCCGACGGCGGACCTCCGCTGGCTGAACCGGCTGTTCGGTCCGCGCAACGCCCAGGCGGGGCAAGGACGCCGCAGACAGCTGGACCTCACCGACGAACTCTGCGAGCGCGCGTTGGAGCGCCTCCAGGATCTCTTGCCCGGCAAGGCACTCACCCGCCGCGAGATCCTGGACGGCTTGGCGGCCGACGGCGTCGTCCTCGACGCGAAGTCCCAGGCGCCGGCCCATCTCCTGGCGTACGCGGCCAACCGCGGCCTGCTCTGCCGAGGCCAGGACGACGGCGCGGAACCGACGTACGTACTCCTCGACGAGTGGACCACCGGGGATCACACCCCGGACGAACCTCTCGCGGAACTCGCCCATCGGTATCTGTCCGCGTACGGCATCGCGACCGTCGAAGACTTCGCCGCCTGGTCCGGGCTCCCGCTCGGTCTGTGCCGCAAGGGTTTCGACGCGCTGGATCTCGTGCCCGCCGGCGGCGGCTTCGCTCTCTCGGAGACCGGGCTGTCCGCTTCCCCGTGTCCCCCGTGCCTGCTCGGCGCCTTCGACACCTACCTGCTGGGCTACCGCGACCGCGATCTGCTCCTCGACCCGGCCGAAGCGAAGCGCGTCAACGCCGGTGGCGGGATGATCGCGCCCACCGTGCTGGTCGACGGCAGGATCGCCGGAACCTGGACCACCAAGCGGACCGCGAAGCAGACGAAGGTCGTCGTCGAGCCCTTCGCCACGCTTTCGCGGGCCGCCATCTCCGGACTGGAGTCCGAAGTGGACGATTACGGCCGCTTCCTCGGGGAAACGGCCGTCCTCGTCATTTGAGGGACCGGAAGAACTCCCGCACGTCCGCGACCAGGATCTCGGGCTCCTCCATCGCCGCGAAGTGGCCACCGCGATCGACGTCGGTCCACCGCACGATCGTGTGCGCGTCCTCCGAATACCGCCGGATCCCGACGTCGTGCGCGAAGATCAGCGCCGCCGTCGGCACGCCGGAATTCTTCTCGACCGCTCCCCAGGTTTCCGCCTGCGCGTAGCCGACGTACGCGGACGAAGCCGCCGTGCCGGTGAGCCAGGTGAACATGACGTTGGTCAGCAACCGGTCCCTGCCGATGATCTCCTCGGGCAGCGTCGGGCGCGGATGCGTCCACTCGCGGAACTTGTCCATGATCCAGGCCAGCTGCGCGATCGGAGAGTCCACGAGCCCGTAGCCCAGTGTCTGCGGCCGCGTCGACTGGATCGCGATGTACCCGAACTCCTCCCGCATGAAAGCCCCGATCCGCCGGACGCGGTCGCGTTCGAGGTCGGTCAGCGAAGCGAGTTCCTCCTCCGACAGCGACATCGGGGGCATCGGCGTCAGCCCGCCGTTGACGTGCACGCCGATCACCTTGTCCGGCGCGAACCGGCCCACCTCCGGTGACACGGAAGCACCGAGATCACCACCCTGTACGCCGTAGCGTTCGTAGCCGAGCCGCCGCATCAGCTCCGCCCAGGCGCGGCCGATCCTCGGCATGGTCCAGCCGGAATCCGAGACAGGGCCGGAGAAACCGAAGCCGGGCAGCGACGGGATCACGAGGTGGAACGCGTCAGCCGCGTCGCCCCCGTGCGCTTTCGGGTCGGTGAGCGGACCGATGACGTCCAGGAATTCCACGACCGAACCCGGCCAGCCGTGTGTGAGGATCAGCGGCGTCGCGTCGGCTTCGGGCGAGCGGACGTGCAAGAAGTGGATGTTCTGCCCGTCGATCTCGGTGGTGAACTGGGGGAAGCGGTTGATCTCGCGTTCGGCCTCGCGCCAGTCGTAGCCGTCGCGCCAGTATTCGGCGAGTCCGCGCAGCCACGCCACCGGCACTCCGGTGTCCCAGCCGTCGCCGGGCAGCGGAGCCGGCCAGCGCGCGCTGGCGAGCTTCGCGTGCAGGTCGTCCAACTGCTCCTGGGGGACGTCGACGCGGAAGGGGCGGATCTCGGTGTTTTCCATGACGCCTAAGCTACGAGCCATTGCGGACAGGTTCGGTCCTCGATCGGGAGGACTTCCCGGATACGGGAGGATGCGCGGGTGACGGACAAGTACTTGGCGTACGGCAGGCTCATCCGCGACGGGAAGTTCCTGTTCATCCGGCGGCGGCCGGGGTCCTTCCTCGACGGGAACTGGGAACTGCCGGGCGGGACCGTCGAGCCGGGCGAGCGGCCCGCCGAGACCGTGGTCCGCGAGTTCGCCGAGGAGACCGGTCTGACCGTCCGGGTCACCGGCGAACGCGGCACCCACAGCTGGGACGACGTCGAGGGCAGGCCGATGCGGATCCATGCCACGGTGTACACGCTCACCGAAGAGGAACCGGGCGAAGTCGTGCTCGATCCCGAGGAGCATGACGCCTTCATCTGGTGCACCCGGGAAGAAGCCGCGGAGCTCGGCCTCGCGGCGCACTTTCGCGAAGCACTCGAGGGCTGATTCCGGGACCCGTCCCGAATGGACCGCTCTACGCTGCCCCGATGCTCCGACGCGCCTTGGCATCGCTCGCCGTTCTCGCCCTGGTGGCGGGTTGCGGTCCGGACGCGCCCGAGCCCCCGAAACCCGCGGACGGCGCCGATCTGGCCGCCTGTGCCGACGGTCTCTGCGAAGTGAGCGCGCGGGTGGGCGCCAAAGTGGCGCTTCCCGAGCGGACCAACGTCGAATCCGTCACCGTGCAGGCCGTCGACGCCGGGACCGTCATGCTGATCGCCAAGGGCATCGGGAAGAGACAGGGCGGATCCTGCTCCGGCAAATGCGAGGCCTCGGGCACGGGCAAGGACTTCAAGGCCAAGTTATGGACGGGCAGCGAGCTGACCTACAACGACCTCGCGATCAAACTCCTCGGCGTGGGCGGCGGCGCCGCCGTCCTCAAGTTCACGCCGCAGTGACCTGGTCCGCTCCGCCCAGCGAACGGCGGGTGTGGTGAGCGTGCCCGCCAGCAGGAACAGCCCGCCCAGCACCACCCAGCCGAGCGCGCCGCCCACCAGGATCAGACCGGTCAGCAGGACCGGGCCGAGCATGCGGGCGACGGCCGTCCCGGCACCGAAAAGTCCCTGGTACTGGCCCTGCTTGCCCTCAGGAGCCAGGCCGAACCCGATCTCCCACGAGCCCGCCGCCTGCGCCATCTCCCCCACCACCTGCAACGCGGCTCCCGCGAGCAGGACCAGCGCCGCCGTCCAAGCGGAACTGCTCATGGCGGAGAACGAGAAGATCAGGCAGGAGAAGAAGAGGAGCAGTCCCGCGTACCGGGCGTAGCGTGAGGCGCTGCGCAGACCGGTCACGCCACGCGCCACCCGCACCTGGAAGACGACCACACTCGCCGTGTTGAGCACCAGCATCGCCGAAACCAGCCAGCCGGGGGCCGCGGTCCTGGTCGAGATCCACAGCGGCAGGACCAGGCTGAACAGCGGCATGTAAAGCAACATGACCATGTTGAGCAGCGCCAGCAAGGCGTACGGGCGGTCGCGGAGAACCGCCACGGACGGCTCTCCGGTCTTCACGGGCACCGGCGACACCGAAGGCACCTTGCGAAGGACGAGAGCCGCGACGACGAACGCCAGCGCGTCGATGACGAAGACGGTCAGGAAGGCTTCGCGTGTCCCGAGTGCCAAGGCGACCCCGCCGAGTGCCGCGCCGATCGCGATGCCCGCGTTGGACATCGCCTGCAACCGGGCACGGAACGTCGTACGTTCGGCCGGGTCGATCAGGCCGGCCAGCAACGCCTGCCTCGCCGCGCCGAGACCGCATTGGAAGCAGGCGTAGACGCAGGCCGCGATCACGAACGCGATGGCCGAGCCGACGAACAGGAACGCCGTGACCGAGGCGGCGGTGCCGAGTCCCAGGAAAACGGCCGTGCCCTTCGGCCCGCGACGGTCCGCCACGTGTCCCAGCGCGACGCCGGCCACCGAGCCGACCGCCCAGCCCACGGTGAGGCCGAGGCCCACCTGCGCGGGCGAAAGCCCGACGATCAGCGTGAAGTATAGGGCCGAGCCGACGTAGTAGGCGCCGTCGCCGACGGAGCTGATCAGCTGGGCCAAGGCCAGTCTCTTCGTGGACTCCATGGACTCAAGTTAGGCGCCGGATTGGCCACATCCCAGCTCCAATGCCGTGCATTTCGATTGGGCCAATATAGGCTCGCGGCGTGCCGTTCCACATCAGCCTCGACGGTCATACCGACCTGGCCGCGCGGATCTACCGCCAGCTCCGCGACGGTATCCTCGACGGTCGCCTGCGCTCCGGCGAACGCCTGCCGCCGACCAGGGAACTGGCCCGCGAGCTCGACGTATCGCGCAACACCGTCGCGGTCGCCTACGAACGGCTCACCGCGGAGGGCTTCCTCGAAAGCCACGTCGGACGCGGGACGTTCGTCAGCGCCGATCCCGTGGCACGGACGACGCGTGCCGCGCCGTCGGGCACCGGGGTGCGGCCGATCGCCCGCTGGCGATCGCTTCCGGCCCCGCTCGGCGACGACCGGCCCGCTCCTGACTTCGACTTCCGCGTCGGCGTTCCGGATCCCGCCCTCTTTCCGCTGCGGACCTGGCGGCGGCTGGTCAGCCAGGCACTGCGCCCTTCGTTGCTGCCGCCTTCGGGATACGCCGACCCCGCCGGACTCGAAGCGCTGCGGGTGGCGATCGCCCGGCACATCGGCGCTTCCCGGTCGGTGCGCGCCGGAGGCGAAGACGTCCTGGTCACCCAAGGCGCGCAACAGGCCCTCGACCTGATCGGTCGCGTGCTGATCGAACCCGGAACGCGGGTCGCCGTCGAGGATCCCGGCTATCCCCCGGCCGAGCGGCTCTTCACGGCTCTCGGCGCCCGGGTCGTGAAAGTGCCGGTGGACGCCGAAGGCCTCGATGTCACCGCCCTCGTCAAGGGCACCCGCCTGATCTACACGACGCCGTCGCACCAGTTCCCGCTCGGCACGCCGATGTCGCTCGCCAGGAGGACGGCGTTGCTGGCGTGGGCGGAACGGAACGACGCGGTGATCGTCGAGGACGATTACGACAGTGAGTACCGGTTTTCGGATCGGCCGCTCGAACCGCTCCAGAGCCTGGACCGCGACGGCAGGGTGCTCTACGTCGGGTCGTTCTCGAAAACCCTGCTTCCGTTGCTGCGGCTGGGTTTTCTCGTCGCGCCCGCGTCGCTTCGACCGGCGCTGCGGCAGGCGAAGCAACTGATGGACTGGCACGGTGACCTCGTCACGCAGGCGGCGTTGGCGAGCTTCATCGACGAGGGCCTGCTCGCCCGTCACGTACGCAAGGCGACCAGGGAGTATTCGGTGCGGAGAGAACGGATCCTGGCTTTCGTCCACGGCGAACTGCGGGACGTGCTGGAAGTCGTCCCGTCGAGTGCCGGGCTTCATCTGTGCGCTTTGGTCCATCCACATGCGACGGTCACTGTCGACAGTGTCGTCGCGGAAGCGGCGCGGGCCGGAGTGGCGGTCGAGTGCCTGTCCGCGTACGGGGGAACGCGCGACGGACTGGTGATCGGTTACGGGCTGGTCGGTTCCGATCGGATCGACGAAGGGCTCTCTCGGCTCCGGGGCTGCTTTTCGGCTGCCGGGGTGTCCTGACAGGTGGATTCAGCGCACTTCGGGTCTTGAACGGTCCTTTCATGGGATCCGACCGCCGCGGGGCGCCGGAAACTGTCGTACCCCGGTGGTCTCCTCTTCACAGGCGACAACGGGCCCGGCCGGGCCCGAGCGCATAGCGAGGAGGAAGTCCCATGGCCGGAGAAACGGTGCTCACGGTGATCGGCAACCTGACGACCGATCCGGAGCTGAGGTTCACCCCGTCGGGAGCGGCGGTCGCGAACTTCACGGTCGCGTCGACGCCGCGCGTCCTGGACCGCGCGAGCGGGGAATGGCGCGACGGCGACCCGATGTTCCTGCGTTGCTCGCTGTGGAAACAGGCCGCGGAGAACCTGGCCGAATCACTCACCCGGGGCACCAGGGTGATCGTGCAGGGCAGGTTGAAACAGCGATCGTTCGAGACCAAGGAAGGCGAGAAACGCACGGTGGTGGAACTCGACGTCGATGAGATCGGCCCGTCCTTGCGCTATGCCAAGGCGAAGGTGAGCAAGGCGGGCCGGAGTTCGGGTGGCGCCCCGTCGGACGGCGCGTGGGAGCGAACGCCCGTGACGGCGGGGAGTCCGGAGCCTCCTTTCTGACCCCACGGCGCGCGCGGCCGGGGTCAGGGTGGCGGAATGGCCACTGAAACCCTGGAAAACGTCGAGGGCCGCGACATCGGTTCCGGCGTCTCGATCATCCGCGAACGCACCGACGTCGACGGTTCCGGACCGAGGCTGCACCAGCATCCGTACCGCGAGACGTTCGTCATCATCCGCGGCCGGGCCAGGTTCACCATCGGTGACGACGAACGCGAAGGAGGAGCGGGCGAAGTCCTGGTCGTTCCCGCGGACACTCCGCACAAGTTCGCCGTTATCGGTCCGGAAACCTACGAGGCCGTCCACATCCACGAAAGCGACCGGTTCGTCACCGAGTGGCTCGAATAAATTCTGTCGGCCGCAAGAAAACCCTTTCCCGGGCTAGAATCCGACGACGTGCTCGTGGTCGGCGGGCACCCGAGGCGACGGGAACCGGGAACTGTGACCGACGTGGCGGACCGCAGCGGTGACGAAACCCGCCAGGTGGACAGGTTCGATCAGCGACGTGCGCAGCTGGCGATGTCGGCGCTGGTCACGTTGTCCGAATTGGGCTACGCGCGCACGAGCCTGCGGGAGATCGCGCAGAACTCCGAGTTCTCCCACGGAGTACTGCATTACTACTTCCGGAACAAGGCCGAGCTGATCACCTACTGCGTCAAGCAGTACAAGGCCGAATGCGTCACCCGGTACGACCGGATAGTCGAGACTTCGGAGACCGCCGAAGAACTGAAGCTGGCCTTCGGCGCCGCGACGGCGAGCACGTTGCGCGAGAACGCCCGGCTTCATCGGCTCTGGTACGACCTGCGCAACCAGAGCCTGTTCGAAAAGCTGTTCCAGACCGATGTGCTCGCCATCGACGAGACACTCGAACTGATGATCTGGCGAGTCGTGTCCCGGTACGCGGAACTACTGGGCAAGCCGTTGGATCTCGCCCCGTCGACGACGTACGCGCTCTTCGACGGCCTGTTCCAGCAAGGGCTGCTGAAACACCTCGCCGGCCGGGAGGACGCGGCGAGGTGCCTTCAGGACTCGGTGGGGCAGGTGCTGGCGCGGCTTTTCACCACTTGACGGTCGGATACCAGATGACGCCGGTCCGGCCGAGCACACGCAGATCCCAGTACAGCAGTGTGAACGTGCCGGCGACCATCAGCGCGGCGCCGGTCACCACGGCGATCCTGGCGGGTTTCGCGAGCATCCACCGCTGCAACCGCCCGCCCGTGCCGTGGGTGAGCAGCAGGAACAACAACGCCATGACCAGGATGTTGCCGACCGATTGGAGGGCGAACGCGGCGGCACCGTAGAAGACATTGTGGCTTTCGGCCGCGCTGCGGAACATCATCCGGAACAGCGGGAACGGCCTGCCGATCAGGAACCCGCCGATGAGCGCGCCCATCAGGACGAGCGGCGCGTGCGGGAACCGGCGGGTGAGCCCGGCGATCGGGTTGCGGACGATACCGACGGAAGCCAGCCCCAGCACGATGAACACGATCCCGATCACGCCGTAGACGATCATCGACTGGATGTTCCGCGGGGTGAGGCCGCTCGGCGACGAAGCGGTCGAGAACTGCGGCATCCGCGTGCCGACGAGCGCGACGATCACGCCGTACACCACGGAAACCGTCAGCATCCCCGTCGCGATCCAGCCCAGCGGCTTCAAGGTGTCGACGAACTTCGGCCGCCCGGAGGTCTCTCCGCCGACAAGCGGGGCGACAGCACCGAAGGCTGCGATGTTGCACGCGGTGAAGGTTCCGGCGAGTCCCGAGACGAACGCGAAGAGCGTCCCGGCGAGGACACCGCCGATCGGGGTCTCCTTGGCGTTGTGCCCCAGGAGGGTGTTGGCGACACTGTCGCCGATCACACTGTCCACAAAGGGCGCGGACCAGATGATCGTCAGCACGAAACCGGCGAGGACGGACCAAGCCACCACTCGCCACCGATACTCCGGATACGGTCCGGAACCGAGGAAATTCGCTTGTGGGGTAACGGGAACGCGTTCGGTGACGGACATTCGTTCCTCCAGCGGCCGATGGTTCCCCCTGGTGCTCATCGTTGTTCCGCCGTCGAGAGGGCGCCACCTCCAAAGTGCCGATCTTTCGTTGGGCCGACCGGCTCCGGGCAATCCGGATTCACCGGTCCGGCGGGTGTCTCCGAGGGAGCCGATACGCTAGGCGCACACGGTGGCCCAGAACGGATCTTCGCCTCTCGGCATTCGCCGCCGAACTCCGCCAATCGCCGTAGTGGCGCCGGCCATGGACGTCCGAAGACCCGCCGGCGGCCTTGATCCGAACGGAGCCGTGAATCCATGAGTGGCCCGATTCCCAAAGCCGACGCGGTCCGGACCGCATCGACCCGGCTGCGAACCAGGACCGGACCCGCGATCGTCGACGCCGCGCTTCACACGGCCTGCTCGCGGAACGGCTCCCCGGCCGTCAGGAGCTCGCCTCGCTCTACGCCGCCGACGTCGGCGAACGCCGCGAGCGGTGGTGCCGCTGTGAGACCGGATCCACGAATGGCTCGGGGCGACGCTCACGGTGATCAGTTCCGCGGTGATGGACCAGGTCTACGTCACCGACCACCTCCCCGAGTCCGGGGCGTCGGCGGAACTGGAGACGTACGAGACGCATCCCGGAGGGAAAGGCCTCGTCCGCGCCGTGACGAACGCACGGATGGGCATGAACGTGCAGCTCATGACCGCGATCGGGAACGACACACCGGGCCGGGAGCTGACCGGCTACCTGGATCGTGAAGGGCTGAGCACGGAGCTGGTCAAGATCACACCGAACGCGATGTCACCGGTCGTGGCGGTGCTCATGCCCCTCCCGGATGGGGAAGGTACCTCTCGTGGATGAACCGGAAACGGGTCCGCCTGGTCCCCACTGACTTTCACACCGCGAGATTACGGAGCGCGCTCGAATCGTCGGATGCGGTCGTGCTCACCTTCGAACAGCCACTCGACACCACCGGCGCCACACTGCGCGCGGTGCGCGGATCGGAGAACAAACCTCTCGCCGTCGTCCGGCCGTCTCCTCCGGTGAAGAATCCCAGGGCGCTTTATGACCATTTCAAGGGCATCGACTTCTTGATCGGCACCCGCCGGGAGCTTCGGAAGCCTACGACAGCTGAGCACCGAAGAACTGGCGTCCGGCTTGCGCCGCCATGAGCGCTTCGCAGTCGTCCGGCGGCGCCGCCGATTCGATACCCGACGTCCACAAAGCCGAGCGGGTCGTCGAGGCGAGAGTGGAACGTGACCGGATATCCCCGAAAAGCTGAAAGCTCCGCAGTCTCGTGGGATCATCGACGGACGTGACAGACACTTGATCCGGCACTGACCGGCTACTGCTCCTGCGGAGGACGATGGACTTCGACGAGGTCGCGGACGAGCTCTACGCCGGCGATCCGGCCGAGTTCGTACCGGTGCGCAACCAGCGGGCGAAAGAGGCCAAGGCCGCGGGTGAAGCCGCGCTGGCCGAGCGGATCCGCGCGCTCCGGAAACCCACCCTCGCGGCCACGATCCTCAATCGCCGGGCTGGCTCCCCGGAGCTGGCGGAGCTGGCCAGACTGGGTGACGACCTGCGCAAGGCGCATTCGGCGCTGGCGGGCGCGGAACTGCGCAAGCTCACCCGGCGGCGTCAGGAACTGGTGAACCGGATCCTCCAGGGCGAGCGCTCGATGAGCGAGCCTGTCACCCGCGAAGTCGAAGCGACCCTCGAAGCCGTCGTGGCCGATCCCGAAGTGGCCGCGCTGGCTCTGGCCGGTCGTCTGAGCAGCGGCGCCGACAGCACCGGCGACCAGTGGCTGACCACCGGGTTCATCCCGCGGCCGAAGCGCGAGAAACCCGCGCCGGAGCGGGAAAAGCCCGCCACCGTGTCGCATTTGGACGACCGGCGGAAAGCGAAGCGCGAAGCCGCCGAAAAGGCCGAGCAGGAGCGGATCGCCAAGGCCCGCGAAGAGGCCGAACTCGAACAGAAACGACTTGCGGAGTTCAATCGACTCCGGCGCGAGGCGGCCGATCTCGTGAAGGCCTGCAAACAGGCCGAAATCGACCTCGCCCGCGCCGAGCGCCGCACCGAGAAAGCCACGGAGAAGGCGAACGAGCTCCGGCGGCGGCTCGCCGACGCCGAACTCGATGAAGAGAGTGCGAACGACGAGACCACCGCCGCGCAGACCGTCTTGGACGATCTGCGCGCCGAAGCGGAACGGATCGACGAGGCGCTCAAGCAGTTCTAGGCGGGCTGACGTTCGCGGGCCCGTGTCGCGGTCACCCGGCGTCCATGAGCCGTCTTCCCGCCGGGCTTGTACACCGAAAGCACGGTCATGGTCAGGTACATCGTCGAGGACACGATGATCGGATAGAACCCGTCCACCCGGCGGCCCGCCGGTACCAGCACACCATCCATAGTGGACTCGGCCGCCGCCGCCAGCTCACGCAGCCCCGGCAGCAGGGAGAACAGCGTCAACCCGGTCGCGATCAGGGTCAGGACGAGCTTGATCGCGACCCACTTGTACCGGACCAGTCCCCATTTCGTGCCGACGCTGAGCACGATCCCGCTGACCAGGGCGGTCAGGCTCACCGGCACCAGGAGGTAACCGCCGATCTGGTCCATCATCAAGATCGCCGCGTGCTGACGCCGGGCGTCTTCGGTGAACACGGAGGTGAAGGTCAGGACCGCGTTCACCAGGGTGATCCCGAGCCAGCCGAGCGACGAGACGACATGGACGACGAGGACGAACTTCCGCCACCGCGGGCTGAGCGTCATCGGCGGTCGCCGCACTGTGGAGGTACTCATGCGCCCAGTTTTCCGGCGGGCGAGGCTTCCGTCGTCCGTCGAGGAGCGGCACCTCGGCTACGTATCGCGCAGTACGAGCCCTCGGAGGTACGCGGCCTGCCCGGCGTGCTGGAGGTCGTCGGAAAGCACACTGACCAGGCGAACGCCGAGGGTGACGGGCGGGTCCCAGGCGTCGTCGACGATCCGGTCGAGGTCGTCCTCGCCGAGGCCCGCGGCCCAGGCCGCCGTCGCTTCGTGCACCGCGTCGTAGTACCCGGTCAGCAGGTCGGCGGAGTCGACCCGGACCGCGTCGACGTCCTCGGGACGGTGCCCGTAGCCGATGTCGGCCGCGGGGAACGGCAGGGCGAACCGGTCCAGCCAGCCCTGCGAGGTCCAGAGCTGCTCGGTGCCCATCAGGCCGGCGATGTGATCGTCCTGCACCCGGGTCAGATGCCAGACCAGCCAGGCGATCGTGTTCGCGCCCGGTGCCGGGCTCCAGGCCAGCTGCCCGGCGTCGAGGTCCTCGACGGATCCGTGCACGACCTCCTGGACGCGGCCGAATCCGTCGGCCACCACTTCGGCCAGTTTCATCGATTCCCCTTCCGGTGTGTCCCGTCCACGATGCCACCGCGAGGTGACCCCTGCCTTGCACCCTTGACTTATATAAGCCCAGGCCGTGATAGTTGCCGGATGCACGCGTTCGACGTCCTGGGGGATCCGGTGCGCCGCCGGATCCTGGAGCTGCTGACGGGCGGGGAACTGAGTTCCGGCGACGTGACCACGGTGGTGCGCGCCGAATTCGGCATCTCGCAGCCCGCGGTCTCCCAGCATCTGCGTGTCCTGCGCGAAAACGGCTTCACCACGGTCCGCGCCGAGGGCGCGCGACGGCTGTACTCGGTGGATCCCGGCCCGCTCAAGGAGATCGACGGCTGGCTGGAGCAGTACCGGCGGTTCTGGACCGGTCCGCTCGACGCGCTCGCCACCGAAATCGCGCGCGGCCGTCGCGAACGCCGGAAGGCCGCCGAGGAGGACCAGGACAGCGCCTAAGCTCTCCCCATGCGCAAGCAGTGGGGGCGCGCGGTGGTGATCGCCGTCGCGAGCGTCGTCATCGTGCTGGGGCTCGTCTTCGCGGTCACGATGCGGCGCGGGAAATCCGACGGTATGGGCTGGCTCTCGGCCGAGCAGGCCCCGATCAGCACACCGAAGACGCCGTCGTACTCGACCGCCGCGCCCATTCCCACGACGCGGCCGACGTTGACCGTCGACAGCGGCTGCCGTCTCGGCCAGGGTCCCGCCGAACTCGACCCGGTTCCCGAGGCCACTACCCGCCGGGTGAACGCCGCCTGGGACCGCGTCGAACGCTGGCTCAAGGCCAAGGCGCCGACGACGGCGGCGACCCTCCGCCCGCCGGCGACGATCGCACGGATCACCGAAGCCCAACAGCGTAGCGGCGTCGCCTTCCCCGCCGAACTCGTCGCGTCCCTTCTGCGGCACGACGGCGTTTCGGGTATAGGCGACAGTTTCGCCCTTCCACCGTTCCACCACCTCGCCTCAGCGGAAACCTTGGAAGGCCAGGCGAAGGTCATGTGCGAGGTGCTGAACTCGAGCGGGTCGGACGACAGCGTCGGTTACTGGTGGCACGGGCGGTTCGTGCCGATCGCCGTCAACGGCGGGGGCGACGGCCTGTTCCTCGACCAGCGCACCGCCACCGGGCGGCTCGGCGAGTGGGACCACGAGGGATCGGTGAGTTTCGATCGCTGGCCGCCCACCCTGACCGAACTGCTGGAGCAGACCGCGACAGCGCTCGAAACCGGGGGGCCGGTCATCCACGGCTACCGGCCGGTCGTCACCGAAAACCGGGCGCTGGACTGGGACATCCCGCGCTGAGGTGCGCGGCCGTGTCGACTGTCGGACCCCGCCCCTAGAATCGTCCGGGTGGCAGCCCCCGACATAGGTACCTCGGAAGCCCTCGAAACGCTGAACCGCGTCTTCGGCTATGACGACTTCCGCGGTGACCAGCACGCGATCGTCGAACACGTCATCGCAGGCGGTGACGCGCTCGTCCTCATGCCCACCGGCGGTGGGAAGTCGTTGTGCTACCAGATCCCCGCGCTGGTGCGGCCCGGGGTCGGCGTGGTCATCTCACCGCTGATCGCGCTGATGCAGGACCAGGTCGACGCCCTGCGCAACCTCGGCGTGCGCGCGGGATTCCTCAACTCGACCCAGGACTACACCGAGCGGAACAAGGTCGAGGCCGCGTTCCTCGCCGGTGAGCTGGACCTGCTGTACCTCGCCCCGGAACGGCTTTCGGTCGAATCCACGGTGCGGCTGCTCGACCGCGGCAAGATCTCGCTGTTCGCGATCGACGAGGCGCACTGCGTCTCCCAGTGGGGTCACGACTTCCGGCCCGACTACCTGATGCTGTCCGCGGTGCACGAGCGCTGGCCGGACGTGCCGAGGATCGCGCTCACCGCCACGGCCACCAAGACGACGCACGCCGAGATCGCGTCCCGGCTCAACCTCGAAGACGCGCGGCATTTCGTCGCGAGCTTCGACCGGCCGAACATCCAGTACCGGATCGTCGGCAAGAACTCGCCGCAGCGACAGCTGCTGGAGCTGCTGCGCACCGAGCACAAGGGCGACGCCGGGATCGTCTACTGCCTGTCCCGCAATTCGGTGGAGAAGACCGCGGACTTCCTGGTGGAGAACGGGATTCCGGCGGTTCCCTATCACGCCGGGCTGGACGCGCGGACGCGCGCGAAGCACCAGTCGCGATTCCTGCGCGAGGACGGGCTGACCGTGGTCGCGACGATCGCGTTCGGCATGGGCATCGACAAACCGGACGTACGGTTCGTCGCGCATCTGGACCTGCCGAAGTCCGTCGAGGGCTACTACCAGGAGACAGGGCGCGCGGGCCGCGACGGCCTGCCGTCGACGGCGTGGCTGGCGTACGGCCTCCAGGACGTCGTCCAGCAGCGCAAGATGATCGACATGTCGGAGGGATCCGACGCGCACAAGCGGCAGCAGAGCGCCCATCTCAACGCGATGCTGGCGCTGTGCGAGACGGTCGAATGCCGCCGGGTGCAGGTGCTGACCTACTTCGGGCAGCGGAGTGAGCCCTGCGGCAACTGCGACACCTGCCTGGCGCCGCCGGAGACGTGGGACGGCACGATCCCGGCGCAGAAGCTCCTCTCCACCATCGTCCGGCTCCAGAACGAGCGGCGGCAGAAGTTCGGCGCGGGACAGATCATCGACATCCTGCTCGGCAAGTCGACGCCGAAGGTGACCCAGCACCGGCACGATTCGCTGAAGGTCTTCGGGATCGGCACGGAGCTGAAGGAGCCCGAGTGGCGGGCCGTGGTCCGGCAGCTGCTGGCGCAGGGGCTCGCCGCCGTCGAGGGCGACTACGGCTCGCTCGTGCTGACCGAGGGCAGCGCCGAGGTGCTGAACGGGCAGCGGAAGGTCCAGCTGCGCCGGGAGCCGGAGCGGGCGGCCAAGGCCGCGGCCCGGTCCAGCGCGAAGAAGGCCGCGGCCGCCGACATGCCTGCCGAGGCGGCGCCGGTGTTCGAACTGCTGCGTTCGTGGCGAGCCGCGGCGGCGAAGGAGCAGGGAGTGCCCGCGTACGTGATCTTCCACGACGCGACCCTGCGCCAGATCGCCACCAAACGGCCCGCCACGCTGCAGGAGCTGGGAACGGTCAGCGGCGTCGGCGAGAACAAGCTCGCGAAGTACGGCGAGCAGATCCTCGAGACGCTCGCCGACGCCTAGATGACTCAGTGCTCGTAGGGGCGACGGGGCGGCCGTCCGGTCATCCCGTCGACCTTGCGCACCGCGCCGTCGATCTGGCTGTGGTACTTGCCCTTGGTCTTGTGGTCGACGAAGGTCGCGGCCTTGTTCACGGCCTTGGACACCTTCTCGGGGTTCTTGCGCACGTAGGCACGCACGGCCCCGGCGGTGCCGGCCAGGGCGGTCAACTTCCGCAGTAGAGCCACGATGGTCCCTTTCCTCGGGGTCGTCTGGTTGCCTGCACAACGACCGGTGATGGCCCCTGGGTTCCCCGCAGCGTGCCAAATCACTCATTTCGGATACCAGGTGCCGGAAAACGGGGCGCGCGGCGAGGACGGCGGCCGCTAAGTTCGGGCTCATGCGGGATCTTTCGCTGTTGCCCAAGGCGCATCTGCACGTCCACCTCGAAAGCACGATCCGGCCGGACACGCTCCGTGACCTCGGGGAGTCGAACGGCGTCGACGTCCCCGCGGAACAACCCGTGTTCGATGGGTTCCGCGCGTTCGGTGACTACAACGGGCTCCTTCGATCGTGTCTCCAGCGGCCGGAGGACTTCGAACGGGTGGCGCGCGAGTTCTGCGAGGACCAGGTCGCCGAAGGTGTCCGCTACGCCGAGGTCACCTTCACCGCGGCGTCGCACGGCGAACGGCTGGGCGAGCCGGACATGCCGCTGGCGTCCGTCCTCAAAGGACTTTCGGCGGGGGCGGCCGAGCATGGACTCCACTGGCGGGTGATCCTGGACCATTCGCGCCGCCGGTCGGTCGAACGCGCGCGGCTCACGCTCGACCTAGCCCGCCGGTACGCCGGGGACGGGGTGTTCGCGATCGGCCTCGCCGGGGAGGAGAAGTACCCGCTCGCGCCTTTCGCCGGGATCTGCGACGAAGCCGGGGAGGCGGGGTTGCGCCTGATCCACCACGCCGGGGAGGACGCCGGCCCCGACAGTATCCGCGAGGCCCTCGACGTCGGACGCGCCGAACGGATCGGCCACGGCATCCGGATCCTGGAGGACGTCGCCCTGGTCGCCGAGGTGCGGGAACGCGGTATCGCGCTGGAGGTCTGCCCGTCGTCGAACGTGACGCTCGGGCTCGTGCCGTCGTTCGAGGAGCACCCGCTCCCCCGGTTGGTCGACGCCGGGCTCGAGGTCACCCTCAGCACCGATGTCCCGTCGATCACCGGGACGACGCTGGCCGACGAATTCCTGCGTACGCGGGAGGCGTTCGCCTACGACGACCTCGCGCTCGCCGGCCTCGCCCGGGCATCCGTCGACGCGTCTTTCGCGCCCGCCGAACTGAAGCGTTCGATCCACGCGGAGATCGACACCTGGCTCGCTTGAAGGGTGGTCCGGCTCACCCGGGCAGCGCGCCACACAGGATCTCCACAAACGTCCCGTACGGTGGGTCCGGTGACCGCTTCGTCCCGTTCGACGCTGGACCTCATGGACCAGTGGCAGCAGCCTCCGCCCAGGAAACGCGGCCCGCGCGGCTGCGTGATGCTCTCACTGCTGGTCGTGGGCGCCTTGATGGCCGGTGCCGTCTGGGTCGCGGTCAGTCTCAACGGCCGCGACCCGGTACCGGTCAAACCGGTGTTCACCGTGCCCGCGCTCACTCCCGAGCCGCGTTCGGCGATCCCCGGCGACGCCGGACCGCTGCCTGCCGAGGCCTCGAAGGAAGCCTGGATCGCGAAGGTGTCGGAGAACACGGACATCCCTTCGCGCACGCTGCGGGCGTACGTGAACGCGGCCGAGAAGACCGCGAAGACCACCCCGCGCTGCAAGATCACCTGGGCGACCATCGCCGGGATCGGCCGCACCGAATCCCAGCACGCCCGGCACGACGGTTCCCGCGCCGGCGAGGACGGCGTCGTGACGCCGCCGATCATCGGCATCCCGCTCGACGGCTCCCCCGGCGTGATGGCGGTCGTCGACACCGACAAGGGCGCCCTCGACGGCGACGCGAAATGGGATCGGGCGGTCGGGCCGATGCAGTTCCTGCCCGCCACCTGGAAGCGGTACGGCGTCCGCGCGAGCGGTGACGGCGCCGCGCCGGACCCGCAGAACATCGACGACGCCGCGCTGACGACAGCGCGGTACATGTGCGCGCGGGGCGGCGACCTCGCCAAGCCCACCGGCTGGTGGACCGCGGTGCTGACCTACAACAACTCCACCCAGTACGGGCAGGAAGTGTTCAGCAACGCCGACGCGTACGGGAAGGCGGCGCTGAAGCCGGACCCGGCGCCGGCGCCGCGCTGAAGTCTTACAAGCCGAAGCCTCAGGCGGGCAGAAGCCGGGTGACCAGCTTCGTCAGCTGGTGCACGTTCCGGCATTCGTGCATCTCGACGACGTCCGCGTAGGCGTGCGCCTCGGAGTCGCCGGTGGACCAGAGCGCGGTCCGCTCGGGGTTGAGCCAGTACGTATGCCTCGCCGCGGCGGCGATCCCGCGCACCGCGGCCAGGTTGGGGTCGCCGCCGTTGGTCCTGGCGTCGCCGAGGATGAGCACGGATGTCCTGGGACCCACGGCATCCGAGTACCGCTCGGCGAATTCGCCGAGCGCGTGCCCGTAGTCGCTGTGCCCGTCCCAGCGCGTCAGCTCGGCGTCTGCGAGGATGCGCGCGCCGAGGTCCTCCGGGTCGGCCGCGCCGGTGTCGACGAGGTGGGTGATCTCGTCGCAGGCGTCGATGAACGCGAACACCCGCACCTTGCCGAACTGGTCCCGCAGGGCCTGCACCAGCAGCATGGTGAAGTTCGCGAACCCGGCCACGGACCCCGACATGTCGCACAGCAGCACGATTTCCGGCCTTCCCGGCCGGTGCCGCCGGTACGACGGCCGCATCGGGACGCCGCCGGTGGACAGCGAACGCCGCAACGTCCGGCGCAGGTCGATCTGCCCGCGAGCGTGCCGCCGTCGCCGGGCGGCCAGGCGGGTGGCGAGTTTGCGTGACAAGGGCTGCACGACCCGGCGGAGTTCGGCGAGTTGCGCGCGACTGGCTAGCAGGAAGTCGACGCGGTCGGCGGCGGGTGGGACGGCGTGCCGCGAAACCCTTTCCCGGCCACGGACTTCCGCCACCCGCCGTCGCGCTTCGGTGCGCACCAGGCCGCGAAAACCTTCGACACGGCGGCGGACGTCGTCGCGGTCCAGCCTGTCGGTGAAGTCGTCCGAAGCGCCCGCGCGGATCGCTTCGAGCACGCGGACCACTAGTGTCTGCGGCTGGAGCCGTTCCAGCGTCTGGTGCGCCGACCAGCCGCCGGTCCCCGCCGTGCCGCCGTACTCCCCCAGCATGTCGACGGCGAGCCCGGCCAGTTGTGTCAGGTCCGTCTGGTCGTTCGCGGCGAGCGCGGCGGCGAGCCGGTCGCGCAGCGCGGCCAGGTCGTCGACGGGATCCTGCGATGGCGCGCCGACGCCGAGCGGGAAGTAGATGTCGAAGGTCGCGTCGAACACCGCTCGCTGGCCACCGCGCCTGACGAGCGCCGCCGCGAGCCCTTCCCGCATCTGCTCGCGAGAAGCCAGGCCCAGCACTTCGAGTGCCGCGGCAGCGTCGACAGTTTCGCTGGGACCGCAGGGGATCCCGTGTTCCCGCAACGCTTCCACGAATTCGACGAGCCTGCCCGGCACGCCGCTCACGAGTCGAGGACCTTGCCGAGTTCCAGCCTCGCGTCCGCCTTCACGACGTCGTCCTGATGTTTGAGGATGACGCCGAGGCTCGCGCGAACGACGTCCTCGCCGAGGCTGTCCGCGCCGAGCGCCAGCAGGGTCCGGGCCCAGTCGATGGTCTCGGCGACCGACGGCGCCTTCCGCAGTTCCATCGCCCGCAGCGCGGTGATCACCTTGACAACGGACGCCGCGAGCGCGTCGTCGACACCCGGGACCTTGAGCCGCACGATGCGCTGTTCCAGTGCGGCGTCGGGGAAATCGATGTGCAGGAAGAGACAACGCCGTCGCAGCGCCTCGGAGAGTTCCCGCGTCGCGTTCGACGTCAGCACCACGAACGGCTTGCGCCCGGCGGTGATGGTGCCGAGTTCCGGGACGGTGATCTGGAAGTCGCCGAGCACCTCCAGCAGGAGACCCTCGATCTCGACGTCGGCCTTGTCGGTCTCGTCGATGAGCAGGACGGTCGGCTCGTCGCCCTTGATGGCCGTCAGCAGCGGCCGGGCCAGCAGGAACTCTTCACCGAAGATGTCGTTGCGGGCTTCGTCCCACGTCTCGTCCTTGCCCGCGGTGATCCGGAGAAGCTGTTTCGCGTGGTTCCACTCGTACAGGGCACGCGACTCGTCGACGCCTTCGTAGCACTGCAACCGTACGAGCCGGGAGCCGCTCGCCTGCGCGACGGCCTTCGCCAGCTCGGTCTTGCCGACCCCCGCGGGGCCCTCGATCAGCAACGGCTTACCGAGGGCGTCCGCGAGGAACACCGTGGTGGCGACGGCCGCCGAAGCAAGGTAACCGGTGTCGGCGAGCTTCGCCGTCACGTCTTCGACAGATGTGAAGTACCCGGTCCCAGCCACACGGCCTCCCAGCTCGATCGCCTACTCGGCCGACTCTACGTCGCGGATCCGCTTGGGCAGCAGGAACCCGACCGCGAAGGTGAGCATCACCATCACCGCGACCACCCAGAACGTCCGCTGGGCGGCGTCGGTCGGGTCGGCGGTCCCGGCGTCGAAGAACACCGTGCCCAGCAGCGCCATCCCCAGCGCGCCGCCGACCTGCTGGAGCGAGGTCAGCGCGCCCGACGCCGATCCGGCCTCCGACGGTTCCACCGCGGACAACGCGATCTCGAAGTACGGCCCCATGATCAGCCCGGACCCGATCCCGACCACCACCAGCGCGGGGGCGAGCAGCCACGGGCCGGCCTCCGGGCCGAGGAGCGACAGCAGGGCGACCACGCCGGCGGCCATGATCAGCGCGCCGGTGTGCAGCACCTTGCGGCCGTGCTTGCGCACCACCTGCACCAGGCCCATGCCGACGATCATCCCCAGCGACATCGGCACCCCGGTCAGCCCGGCTTTGAGCGGCGAGAAACCGAGCCCGAGCTGCAGGTACAGCGTGAAGACGAGACCGAAGCCGGAGAACGCCGCGAAGTAGATCGTCCCGGTCGCCATTCCGGCGAGGAAGCTGCGCTTGCGGAACAGGCTGGGCTCGACCAGCGGGTCGCCGCCGAGACGGCTCTTGCGCTTCTCGAACCACGCGAACAGCCCGAACACCACGACCGCGGCGGCCATCATCGCGAACGTCCACAGCGGCCAGCCGTACTCACGGCCCTGGACCAGTGGGAAGACGATCAGCAGCGCGCCGGTCGTGGCGAGCAGCGCACCGGGAAGGTCGAGTTTGAGCGAACCGCCGGGCCGGGACTCGGGAAGGAACTTCACCGCGGCGAGCACGGCCAGCGCGCCGATCGGGAGGTTGATCAGGAAGATCATCCGCCAGCCGGTGCCGAACAGGTCGGCGTCGACCAGCCAGCCCGCCAGGATCGGGCCGCCGACCGCGGCGAGCCCCATCACCGGGCCGAACATGCCGAACGCGGACTGCAGCTCCTTCCCGGCGAACATCTCCTTCATCATGCCGAGGCCCTGCGGGACCATCGCGGCGCCGAACAGGCCCTGCACCACCCTCGCGGCGATGATCATCTCCGGGCTGACCGCGACCGCGCAGAGCAGCGAACCGGCGACGAAGCCGATCGCGCCGATCAGGAACATGCGCTTGCGGCCGAAGATGTCGCCGAGCCGTCCGCCGGTGAGCAGGCCGGACACCATCGCGAGGGTGTAGGCGACGCCGAGCCACTGGATCATCGCCGTGCCGCCGCCGAGCGAGGCCCGCATGACCGGTCCGGCGATGCTCGTGACCGTCATGTCGAGCAGTTCCATCACCGAGCCGGTCAGGATCACGAACAGGGCGGGCCAGCGCCAGCGGTACGGCTTTTCGACGGGCGCGTCTTCCGTGGTCACGGCGCCCGTGGTGTCCAGTGTCATCGTCATGGGAACAACGCTAAAGTCAATTCCGGCCACTTTCTGACCGGAATCGGAGCGAACCTGGATTCATGGCGAACACGAGCGCGCGGATGCTGCGATTGCTGTCCCTTCTGCAGACACACCGCTTCTGGACCGGGATCGAACTGAGCGACAAGCTCGAGGTGAGCGAGCGGACGCTGCGACGCGACGTCGAGCGGCTCAGGGAACTGGGCTATCCGGTCAACGCGAGCCGCGGTGTCGCGGGTGGCTACCAGCTGAGGTCGGGCACGGTTATGCCGCCGCTGCTGCTGGACGACGAGGAGGCCGTGGCCATCGCGGTCGGCCTGCGGACGGCGGCGGGCGGTTCGGTGGAAGGCATCGAGGAGACGTCGGTCCGCGCGCTGACGAAGGTCGTCCAGGTCATGCCGCCCCGGCTGCGCAGACGCGTCGACGCGCTCCAGGCGTACACGACACCGGCCGCCGTCACCGGCCCCCGGGTCAACGCCGCCAGCCTGACGGTGATCGCGCAGGCGTGCCGGGACGACGAGCGCCTGAAGTTCGACTACGCGGCACGCGGTGGCGAGGAGTCCGCGCGGCTGGTCGAGCCGCATCGGCTCGTCTCACTCGGACGGCGCTGGTATCTGGTGGCGTGGGACCTCGACAGGGTGGACTGGCGCACCTTCCGCGTCGACAGGCTCAGCGACCCGCGCACCACCGGCGCCCGCTACCGGCCGCGCGAGGTCCCGGGCGGGGACGCGGTCAAATTCGTCGAGGCCCAGATCAAGGCCAGGCCGACCACACATACGCTGGTCGTCCGGGTCGAGGCGCCGAAAGCGCGGGTCGAGGCCGCGGTGCGGTACGTCGGCGGCATGCTCGAAGCGATCGACGAGACGTCTTGCCGCCTGAAGATGAACGTCGACACCTTCGACTGGCCGGTGCTGATCCTCGCCGCCATCGGGGCGCCCTTCGAGGTCGAGGGCCCTTCGGCATTCAAAGATCACCTCGCGTCCGTCGCCACTCTGTTCACGGCGGCTAGCATCGGGCCGTGAGCACCTATGTCGCGGCCGAGGGCCGATACGAGAGCATCCCCTACCGCCGCACCGGGCGCAGCGGCCTGAAGCTGCCCGCGATCTCGCTGGGCCTGTGGCACAACTTCGGGAACGACAAGCCGCTGGGCACCCAGCGGGACATCGCGCGGCGCGCGTTCGACCTGGGCATCACCCACTTCGACCTCGCCAACAACTACGGCCCGCCCTACGGCTCGGCCGAGGAGAACTTCGGCAGGCTGCTGGCTTCGGACTTCAAGCCGTACCGCGACGAACTGGTCGTTTCGACCAAGGCGGGCTACGACATGTGGCCGGGCCCGTACGGCGAATGGGGTTCGCGCAAATACCTGCTGTCCTCTTTGGACCAGTCGCTCGGCCGGATGGGCCTGGACTACGTCGACATCTTCTACTCGCACCGCTTCGACCCCGAGACGCCGCTCGAAGAGACGGTCGGCGCGCTCGACACCGCCGTCCGCTCGGGGCGCGCGCTGTACGTCGGCATCTCGTCGTACTCGTCGGAGAAGACCGCCGAGGCCGCGCGGCTGCTGCGGGAACTGGGCACGCCGCTGCTGATTCACCAGCCGTCGTACTCGATGTTCAACCGCTGGCTCGAAGGCGACAAACTGCTCGACACGCTCGAAACAGAAGGCGCGGGCTGCATCGCCTTCTCGCCGCTGGCGCAGGGCCTGCTGACCAGCCGCTACCTCGACGGCGTCCCCGACAATTCCCGTGCGGCGCAAGGGAAGTCGCTCAACCCGGACACGATCACCGAGAACACCCTCGGCAAGATCCGGGCGCTGAACGAGATCGCCCGGCGGCGCGGCCAGACGCTGGCGCAGCTCGCCCTGGCGTGGGGTCTGCGCGACCCGCGGATGACCTCGGTGCTGATCGGCGCGAGCAGCGTCGCCCAGCTGGAGGACAACGTCGGCGCGCTGAAGAACCTGCACTTCACCAACGAAGAGCTGGCCGAGATCGACCGTTACGCCACCGAGGCCGACATCAACCTGTGGAAGCGTTCGACCGACGCCGGATAGGGGCCGGCGGACGCCTGAGGTCAGCGCATGACCGTGAAAGCCTCCTTACCTACCCTGACGGTAGCGAAGGGGCCCTTCACCACCCTGCGGTGTGATCTTGGGACGGCGGCGACCAGTCGCGGCCCGAAATCGCGTTGCCCCATCCGGCGGCGGGACCGAGACTGCGGACATGACGTTCGAAGAGCTGCTCGCCGAAGGAGAGGCCGTCCCGGTCGAAGGCTGGGACTTCTCGTGGTTCGAAGGCCGGGCCACGGAGGAACGGCCGCCGTGGGGTTACTCGCGGCTGCTCGGCGAACGCATGGCGGCGGCTTCGGCGGGGCTGGACCTGCAGACCGGCGGCGGTGAGGTGCTCGCGGGCATCCCGAAACCGCCGCCGGTCCTCGCCGCCACCGAAGGCTGGCCGCCGAACGTCGAGGTGGCGCGGAAAACCCTCGCGCCCCTTGGTGGCCAGGTAGTGGAGGCGGAGTACGACGCGCCTTTGCCCTTCCCGGACGAATCCTTCGATCTGGTGAGCAGCCGCCATCCGATCGAGAACCCGTGGCGGGAGATCGCCCGGGTGCTGCGACCGGGCGGAACCTTTCTGTCGCAACAGATCGGCGCCGGCACCGTCCGCGAACTGAAGGAGTTCTTCCTCGGTCCGCAGGACTACGGCGACTGGACGCCGGAGGTGCTGCGCGTCGAAGCGGAGGCCGTCGGGCTGCGGGTGGAGCGGCTCGAACCGGCGAAACTGCGGATGGAGTTCTTCGACCTCGCCGCGATCGTCCACTTCCTCCGTAAGGTGATCTGGATCGTGCCGGGGTTCGAAGTCGACAAATATCGCGACAAGCTCGCGGAACTCCATCGGATCATCGAGACCGACGGGATGTTCGTCGCGCATTCGCGGCGTGTGCTCGTGGAAGCGGTCAAGCCCGGCCACACGTTCGAGTGATCACCGGCTCGATGTCTTGAGCGGACGCGCTCGCGGGTGCGATACCTGCGGGCGTGTCCAGCTCCGCACCGCGCCAGCTGGCGCTCACCTCCGCCGCCCAGATCCTCGCCATGGGCTTGTGGTTCTCCGCTTCGAGCGTCGTCCCCGCCCTGCGCGCCGAATGGGCACTGTCCACTCAGGGCACCGTGCTGCTCACCGCGTCGGTGCAGGTCGGCTTCGCGGCGGGCGCGCTGGTCTCGGCCGTCGCCAACCTCGCGGACCGGCTCCGGCCCGAGCGACTGCTGGCCGCGAGCGCTGCGGCCGGTGCCCTGTTGACGTTGCTCTTTCCTTTGTGCGGCGACCAGTTCTGGCTCGCGGTACTGCTGCGGTTCGGCACCGGGATGGCGCTGGCCGGGGTCTATCCGGTCGGGATGAAGATCGTCGTCTCGTGGTTCCCGAACAGCCGTGGGCTCGCGCTCGGTGTCTTGCTGGCCGCGCTCGCGCTCGGCTCGGCGTCACCCCATCTGCTGGCCGGGAGCCTCCCGGAGTGGCGGACGGTGCTCGTCGTCGCGGCCCTTCTGGCTCTCGGCGCGGCGACATTGGCCGTGCTCTTCGTCCGCGTCGGGCCTGCCGCCCGGCGTTCGCCGCCGTGGGAACCGCGGTACCTGCTCACGATGGCGCGCGATCGGCGCCAGCGGCTGATCGCGTTCGGCTACTTCGGTCACATGTGGGAGCTCTACGCGTTCTGGACGTGGATCCCCGCCTACGCGGCGGCCGCGTCACAGCGTTCGGTGAGCCTGCTCGCGTTCACCGTCATCGGCGTCGGCGGGGCGATCGGCTGTCTGCTCGGCGGCGCGCTCTCGGACCGGTTCGGGCGGATCGACGTCGCGCTCGCGGCGCTGGCCGTCAGCGGGACGTGCTGCCTGATTTCGGCGGCCGTCTTCGGTGCGCACCCAGCGGTGCTGGGCACGCTGCTGTTCGTCTGGGGCCTCGCCGCGATCGCCGACTCCGGCCAGTTCTCCGCCGCGTTGAGCGAAGCCGCGGACGCTCGCTACGTCGGCACCGCGCTCACCGCGCAGACCGCGATCGGGTTCCTGCTCAGCGCGCTGACCATCCAGGGCCTGCCGGTGCTCGCCGACGCCGTGGGCTGGCGGGCCGCGGCTCCCGCGCTGGCCGTCGGGCCACTGCTGGGCGTGATCGCCATGGTGAGACTCCGCCGGACATCACTTGACCAGATTTCAAAATCAGTCATAAACTAGCCCAGTGACCGAAGACCGGCGGGAACGCGCCGAACGCATCCTCGACGCCGCCGCCGACCTGCTCCTGCGGCACGGCTACCGGCGGGTGACCGTGGAGGACGTCGCGGAGCACGCCGGCGTCGGCAAGGGAACCCTGTACCTGCACTGGAAGACCCGTGAACAGCTGTTCCTCGCGGTGATGCTGCGCGAGGCGGCCCGGTCCATCGAAGACCTGACACAGGCGTTCGAAGACGATCCAGAACTCACGTTGCTGCACCGCATGACCCGCACCCAGTTCCTCAACGTCGTGCGCAGGCCCCTGCTCCACGCGCCGTACCTCGCCGACTCCGGCGTGCTGGGCAAGCTCGCGGCGAAGCTCCACGACAACCAGGATCCCCGGCACCACGAGGCGTTCCTGGACTATCTGCGGTCGCAGGCCGAGCACGGGCTGATCCGCACCGATCTGAAGGTCGAAGACCTGGCGACGGCGTATCAAGCCGTCCTGCACGGTTTCCTGCTCGCCCCAGCGGCCGCGGATCCCGAAGCCGCGGCCGGACTGCTGGCCGACACCGTCGCTCGCGCGTTCCAGCCGACAGCCTCTCCGCCTGCCGCGAAGGTGCGCGCGGCGGCACCGGACGCCATCGCCCTCTTCCGCGCGACCGCGGAAATCGACCGCGCCAACCTCCGGCGCGCCTACTGACGGGAGCCGCGCATGCGGACCGGAATCCTCCTCGACGAAATCGGTGTCCCCTTAGGCGACGTCGTCGCGCAAGCGAAAGAAGCCGAGCGGCTGGGCTACGACGCGATCTGGCTCGCGCAACGCGGTGGCTGGGACGCGCTCACCGCGTTGACCGCGCTGGGCGTGGCCGCGCCGGGTCTCGCACTGGGCACTTCGGTGATCCCCACCTACCCGCGCCATCCGATCTCCTTGGCGGCACAGGCTTTGACGCTGCAAGCGGCCACCGGCGCCCCCGTCTCCCTCGGCGTCGGGCTGAGCCACCGGCCGATCATCGAAGACCAGTACGGCTACTCCTTCGACCGCCCGATCCGGCACCTGCGCGAGTACCTCCAGGCGCTGAACCCTTTGCTACACAAAGAAAAGGCCGACGTGTACGGCGAAACCCTGACCGCCGTCGGCACCATCGAGGCACCTGGCGCCGAGCCGCCTTCGGTCCTCGTCGGCGCGTTGAGCCCGCTGTCACTGAAGGTCACCGGGACCTACTCCGACGGCGTCGTGTCCACCTGGGCGGGCGCCCGTTCGCTGGCGGAGTACATCGTCCCGACGCTGCAGAAGGCCGCGTCCGACGCCGGACGCCCGGCGCCGCGGATCGTCAGCGGGCAGCTCATCTCCGTCACCGGCGATCCCGACGGACCGCGGAACTGGGTCGCCGAGAACTACGGCATGGCCGCGAACATCCCGGCTTACCAGGCTGTCTTCACTCGCGACCGGGTCGACGGCCCCGGCGGGACGGTGATCGCGGGCGACGAGGAGTTCGTGCGAGCGCGGGTCCGCGAACTCGAAGACGCCGGTGCGACGGAGCTGCTCCTGATGCCGGTGGGCACGCCCGAAGAGCAGGCGCGCACCCGGGAACTGTTCAGTTCCCCAGCAGCCGCAGGTGCTCGTCGGTCAGTTTGACCTCGACGGCGGCGAAGTTCTCCTCCAGATGCGGGATCTTCGCCGTCCCGGGGATCGGCAGGATCACCGGCGACCTCGCGAGCAACCACGCCAGCCCCACCTGCGCCGTGGTCACCCCGAGTTCCGCGGCGACGGCGGCGATCTCGTTGGTGGCGCCAGAAGCAGCGCCGAGCACCGGACGCCAAGGCAGGAAAGCGATCCCGGCCGCCTCGCACGCCTCCAGGACCGCTTCGTGCTCGCGGTCGAGAAGGCTGTAGCGGTTCTGCACGCTCGCGATGTCCACGATCTCCCGAGCCCGCGCGAGTTCGTCCACGGTGATCTCGGACAGCCCGATCCGGCCGATCTTGCCGGCGTCGCGCAGGCCCCGCAGGGCGCCGAGCTGGTCGGCCAGCGGGGTTTCCGGGTCGATGCGGTGCAGTTGCAGCAGCTCGATCCGCTCGACGCGCAGCCGCCTCAGCCCGTCGTCCACCTGCACGCGCAGGGACTCCGGTCGTGCGTCGTACTTCCAGTCGTCCCCGGTCCGCACGACGCCGACCTTCGTGGTGACCACCAGGTCGTCCGGGTACGGGTGGAGCGCTTCGGCGAGCAGTTCCTCGTTCGCTCCGCCGCCGTAGAGGTGCGCGGTGTCGATCAGCGTGACGCCGAGTTCGACAGCGCGCCGGGCGACGGCGATCGCGTTCTCGCGCGCTGGTCCGGCTTCGGTGGGCAGGTGCATGGCGCCGAAGCCGAGGCGGCGCACGGTCAGGTCTCCGCCGATGGCGAACTCGTTCATGACGGAAAACCTAGCGCAGCGGATCCCTCGGCGCGGGCAGATGCGAGGTGTCCGGGAACATGTGGAGCGCGCGCAAAGCGGCGCCGAGTTCGGCGATGTCGGACGGGTCGGTCAGCGAACGGCCCAGTTCCTCGGAGATCCGCTTCAGCCGGTGCCGGATCGTGTTGGGGTGACAGAACATCCGCTCCGACGTCAGTTTCGTGGAGCCCTGGCATTCGAACCACGCCCGCAACGTCAGCAGCAGCACGTTCCGGTCGTCGCCGGGCAGGTCCAGGATCGGCCGCAGCACGTGGTGCGCGAGCTGGACCGACGCCTCCGGCGCGCTGGCGACGAGCCCAGCGAGCGGGGATTCGTTGAACTGCACCATTCCCTTCGTCCCCGGCATCATGCTGGAGAGCGCGACCCGCGCGAGATGCAGGGCTCGGGAAGTGTTCCCGAGGCCGGTGAAGACCGGGCTGACGCCGATCCGGCCGGTCTGGTTCTCCCGCAGCAGCTCGATGATCACCTGGGAAGCCGAAGGATCCCGCATGGACACGACGCCGACCTGGAGGTCCGGGGTGAGCCGCCAGGCGGACGCGTGATGCCGGTCGCGGAGCCGGTTTTCGATCTGGGGCAACGGTTCGTGCCCGACGCGCGGGGTCTCCGCGGCGACGACCACATAGGTCCCGTCGAGCGAAAGTTCCAGCACCCGCGCGATGTCCCACAGCGTGCCCTCGGTGGCCGTGCCGCCGGCGAACAGCGCCTCGATCAACGCGGAGCGCCTGCTTTGGTGCGCCAGCAAGAGTTCGGCGGTGGTGTCGCGGTAGGTCGTCGTCAGCGCCTCGGCGTAGTCGTCGATCAGCGCCCAGATCGCCGACGTCGCGGCGACGAGACCGCGGAGGTCCTGATGGTCGTCCGAAGCGGTCAGTTCGACGAACCGGTTCCACACCTCGGTGAGCCCGATCCGGTACGCCCGCAGGAGTTCCGGCAACGGCGCGCCTTGCAGCGCCCGTGCGCGCCCGGTCGCCCGCGCCTGCGCGAGGTCGGGTTCCTCGGTGCCGCGCAGCGTCCGCATGACGTATTCGAGGTTGTTCCGCACCGACGTCCGCAGTTCGGCGAGAGTGACGAACTGCGCGTCGTGGTACACCGGCATTTCGGCGCGGATCTGCTCGACGGTGGTCTCGATGACCCCGGGCAGCTGCTTTTCGACCTCGACGGCCAGCTCGGCGACGAGCACGGCCGAGCCTTCGCGGAGCACGGTTCGATAGTGCATGGGCGCCCTCCGGGGCAGGGACACCTCGTCGAGCCCCTGGGGACGTCATCTAACACGACTTGCCCGGAAGTGGCCTGTCGAAACCGAAAGGCGCCGCCGGTGCGGCGAAAAATCGGGATTTTCGCCGCACCGGCGGGGTTTTCACATCTTCGCGGCCGCGCTCTTGATGGCTTCGCGGATCCGGAAGTAGGTGCCGCACCGGCAGACGTTCTGGATCGCGTCGATCTCGGCGTCCGTCGGGTTCTTCGTCTTCTTCAGCAACGCCACCGCGGCCATGATCTGCCCCGGCTGACAATAGCCGCACTGCGCGACGTCCTGCTCCAGCCACGCCTCCTGCACCGGGTGCAGATCCTCACCGTCGGCGAGGCCTTCGATGGTGGTGACGTCCTTGCCCGAGCAGTCGGACACCGGCGTCACGCACGGGTTGAACGCCTCGCCGTCGAGGTGACTGGTGCAGGCCTTGCAGACGTTGATCCCGCAGCCGTACTTCGGGCCGCGGACGCCGAGCTTGTCCCGCAGCGCCCACAGCATGGGCAGATCGGCGGGCGCGTCGACGGTGACGGTCTTCCCGTTCACCGTGAAGGTGTAATTGGGCATCGGAACTCCTTGGCGGGGAGGGAAAGTCAGCGGGGGAAGGGTTCGAAGTCGACCGGGAAGTTGATCGGGAAGCTGCGTGGCTTGATCCCGGTGGCCCGCGCGTAGGCGTTCCCGATCGCGCCGACCGGCGCGGGCACGCCGAGTTCCCCGGCGCCGCCGATCTCGCCCGTCTCCGGCATCACGTGCACCTTGACGTCCATCGGCGAGTTCTTCTGCCGCGCGTAGTGGAACTGCGAGTAGCTGCCCTCCAGCGGGAGCCCCTTGTCGATGTGCAGCCCGGCGGTCAGCGTCGTCGAGATGCCGTCGGTCAGGCCACCGAGCATCTGCGCCTCGATCCCGCGCGGGTTGACCGGCTTGCCGACGTCGACGGCGATGGTCGCCTTGGTGACGCGCGGGTTCTTCGGGTCGCGGGCGTCCATTTCGACCAGGCAGGCGGTGTACGACTTGTACTCGCCATGCACCGCGACACCCTGCGCGAAGCCCTTGGGCATCTTCTTGCCCCACTCGCCGAGTTCGGCGACCTTGTCCAGCACGGCGCGCTGCCGGTCGTTCTTGATGAACTCGCGCCGGAACGCCACCGGGTCCTTGCCGAGCTTCGCGGCGATCTCGTCGACCATGATCTCTTCCGCGCCGCGAGTGCTCGACGAGTACACCGACCGCCAGGCGCCGGTGTGGAAGTCCACCGGGACCTCGTTGAGCAGCTGCGTGGTGACACCGAAGTTGTACGGCGACTTCACCGTCAGCAGGAACACCGTCTGCGCGAAGCTCAGGTTGCCGCCGACCGGGAGCTCGGCGGCGAAGGCGGTCAGGACCTCGCCGAGCCCGTGGCCCCAGTCGGTCTCGACGCTGGCGACGCGGTGCTCGAAGGTGAGCACCTGGCCGAGCGCGAAGGTGGCGCGGATCTTGTGGTGGCTCGCGGCGCGGGCGCGGCCGTGGCGCATGTCGTCGATGCGGCTCCACATCAGCCGCACCGGCCGCTTCATCGCCTTCGAGATCCGCGCGGCTTCGATCGCGCCGTCGGAGAACAGGCGGCGGCCGAACGAGCCGCCCGCCTGCTGGACGTGCACGGTGACCTTGTTCGCCGGCAGCCCGAGCTCCTGCGCGATGTTCTGCTTCGCGAGGATCGGGACCTTCATACCCGACCAGATGGTCGCGCTGTCCTCACGGACGTCGGCGACCGCCGAGTTGGTCTCCAGCGGCGCGTGGCTGGCGAAGGCGAAGTCGAACTCGCCGTCGACGTACTGGGTCAGCAGCGGCGGCACGACGAACGGGAGCGCCGCGGCCTGGAGCTTCTTCTTGATCGTCGCGTTGTTCTCACCGTCGACGGTGCCGCTGTTCCAGGTGACGTCGAGGGCGTTCTTGCCGTCGAGCGCCTGGCCGAAGGTCTCGGCCAGCACCGCGACGCCGGTCTTGATGACGGCGATGTCGAGGATGCCCGGCATCGCGCGGACGGCGGCCTCGTTGTTGACCTTCTCGACCGTGCCGTTGATCGTCGGCGGGCGGCGGACCATGGCCGGCTTCGCACCGGGGATGTCCAGGTCGAGCGTGTACTTCAGCTGCCCGGTGACCATCGCGCGGGCGTCCTTGCGCGACTGCGGCGTGCCGACCAGCTTGTGCGCGGACTCGGCCTTCGGGGTGGCGGTGAGCTTCCCCAGGTCGGCGCGGGCGGCGGGCTTGGCCAGCGCGCCGTAGTCCATCCGGCGGCCGTCGGGCGCGATCACCGCGCCGTCCCTTGTGGACAGGCGGTCGGCCTTGGCGCCCCACTGCCGCGCGGCGGTGGCGACCAGGCGGGCGCGGGCGGCGGCGGCCGCGGTCCGCACCGGGGTGTAGAGCGAGCGCATCGTGTTGGAGCCGCCGGTCAGCTGGTTGAACAGCAGTTCCGGGCGGGCGTCGGAGAGCACGACGTCGACGCGGTCGAGCGGCAGGTCCAACTCCTCGGCGACCAGCATCGCGTTCGCGGTGGTGATGCCCTGGCCGACCTCGGTCCGCGGCAGCTCCAGCCGCACCCGGCCGTCTTCGCGGACCTCCAGCACGAGCAGCCCGGCGGTGGGGGCGTTCGACAGGGTCAGCACGTCGCCGAGGTCGAGGATCTCGGCCGGTCCGGGCGGGGTCGGGATGACGGCTTCGGCTTCTTCGGGCGCGACGGTGTCGATACCGATCTTCGTGGCGATCGTGAGGGTGGGCGCCGCGACGAGGAAGGTCAGGAACCGGCGGCGGCCGAGGCCGCCGGGGTCCTGCTCCTGGGTTCCAGTGGTGGGGCTGGCCATCGGGAAGATCCCTTCGAGAGCGCGCGGTGAAGGCGGGGACCCTCGCGCGGCCTGGGGTTGGATGGCGACACGCTAGGCATCGGCATTCGGCCTAGTCAACGCGGAGTAGTCGGGTCAGCCCATCTGTGTGACGAGGTGACAGCGAAGGGCCCGAAATGTGTGACGCGCCACAGTGCGCTTCGCATTTCGTCCTCTGAATGCGGTAGTTGCCAGCGCGAACCACCGCATTCAGAGGACGAAATGCGTCAGATGGAGTCGCGCTCCCGGCCCGCTTCGAGCAGGTCTTCGCGGGCGCGGGCGATCCGCGAGCGCACGGTGCCGACCGGGCAGCCGCAGATCTCGGCGGCCTCGGCGTAGGAAAGGCCCAGCACCTGGGTGAGGACGAGGACCTCGCGCCGTTCCGGGTCGAGCCCGTCGAGCAGCATCCGCAGCTCCACCAAATCCTCGAAGCCCGCGACACCCTCCGCCTGACGAGCGCCGCGACGCTCGGCGGTGGCCTCCCAGTCGACGTCGGCGAGCTTCGGGCGGGCCGAAGCAGCCCGGATGCGGTCGACGACCACCCGGCGCGCGATCGACAGGAGCCAGGTCCGCGAAGAGGACCGGCCGGCGAACCGGCGCAGGCTGCCGAACGCGCGCAGGTACGTCTCCTGGGTGAGATCGTCGGCGGCGCCGACGTCGGCGAGGTGCGCGACGAACCGCCAGACGTCCGCCTGGGTGGCGCGCACCCAGTCCTCCAGCGCCCGCCGGTCGCCGCGGGCGGCGGCGAGAGCGAGCTCGGTCACCCGCTCGTCGTCGTGGTTGCGCGGCCCGGCCATACGAGAAACGTAGCAGCGTCGCGGGAACCGGGGCAGGCCCGCGCCCGACAAGTGAGACGTGAAGTGCGAGACCTGCCGCGAGGCCCTGTCGGCCCGGCTCGACGGCGAAACCGAACCCGCTCCGCCCGAGGTGGTCGACCGGCACGTGGCAGGCTGCCCCGCCTGCCGGTCCTGGCTCGCCGGTGCCGAACGGCTGCACCGGACGATGCTGCTGCGCCCCGCTCCCCCGGTCCCGGACCTCACCGCCGTCATCCTGGAACGCACCCCCGCCCCGCCGAGCGAGGGCTGGACGGCCAGGATCGCCCTCGCCGTGGTCGCGATCGCGCAGCTCGGCCTCGCCTTCGCCCAGCTGCTGGGCGTCGAAGACCACACCGCGGGTCACGGCACGGAGTCACTGATCGGGCACCTTTCGCACGAAAGCAGCGCGTGGAACCTCGCCGTCGGCGTCGGGCTCGGCTGGGCCGCCGTCCGCACGAAGGCGGCGGCAGGGCAGCTGCCGGCGCTGACCGGTTTCGTCGCGCTGCTCCTGGCCCTGTCCGCGGGCGACCTCGTCACGGGACAGGTCAGCGCCGGTCGCGTGCTCACCCACGGCCTGGTCGTCGCCGGACTCCTGTTGCTGTACGTGGTGAACCGACAGCACCGGCTTCGCAACCGCCCCAGCCCGGCGACGACGGCGGACACCTCGGACGGCTACCCCGTGGAAGCGAGCCACGAAACCGGCGAAGCCCCCGAACGGCCCCGCCAGCACAGGGGATTCCGGCGCCCGGCGAGCCGTCACGTCGCCTGACCGGAAAGTTCACCGCCTTGGTCTAGACCATTTCCGGTCACTGGGAGCACGCGCGCGGACACCGGGTGAATCACCGGATTTCGCGCGCGCCCTGCGCGATTTGCGACCCGGACACGTTTACTGTCACCGGGAACCATCGAATGTAAACCTTCTTGCCCTTTTCGGGCCGGACCCGGCTAACTTTGGTGGAACACCTTGTTCGACAGGAGGCGAAGCTCGTGGTTGGCGCAGAAAGTCCGCCCGTCGGCACCCCCGCCGGGATGCGGAAGATCAATCAGCGCGCCGTGCTGGACCTCCTGCGCCGCAGCGGCCCCGCCACGCGGCCGCAAGTCGCCAAGGACACCGGTCTTTCCAAACCCACGGTGAGCCAAGCGTTACTGGCCCTCGAAGCGGCCGGGCTCGCCAGGGCGACCGGGCACACCTCGACCGGCACCGGCCGGTCCGCCGTCCTCTACGAAGCGGATCCCACCGCCGGTTACGTCCTGGGTGTCGACATCGGACGCGAGCACCTCCGTGTCGCCGTCTCGGATCTCGGCCACACCGTCGTCGCCCGCCGTGACGAGCGGAACACCTCGCGTTCGGGCACCGCTCTCGTCAGCGCCGTGGGCGCCCTCGCGGCGGCGACGGTACGCGAAGCGGGGCTGAGCCAGGCCGACATCGTCGTGCGCGTCCTCGGCTCGCCCGGTGTCGCGGATCCGGGCAAACGCTGCTTCCGGCACGCGCCGAACCTGCCCGGCTGGGGCAAGGCGGGCCTGCTCGACGAACTCGAAGGCGTCCTCGGCCCGGATCTGATGGTCGAGAACGACGCGAACCTCACCGCCGTCGGCGAGTGGGAACGCGGTGCCGCGCGCGGCGCGTCCGTGTTCGGCTGCATCACCATCGGCACCGGCGTCGGCATGGGCGTGATGGTCAACGGCCAGGTCTTCCGCGGCGCGACGGGCGCGGCGGGCGAGATCGGCTACCTGCCCTACGGCCAATCGCACGCGGCGGGCGAGGGCGAAGACGCCCCGCCGGTCCGCGGCCACCTCGAAGAGGCGACGGCGGCGCAGTCCGTCGTCCGCGGCGCGCGCGAACTCGGCCTCGGCACGGCGAAATCGGCCCGCGAGGTCTTCCGGCTCGCCCGCGACGGTGACGAACTCGCGATGCGCGCGGTCGAAGCGGAGGCGGACAGGCTCGCCTACACCGTGGCTTCGGTGGCGGCGGTGATCGATCCGGAACTGATCGTGCTCGGCGGCGGTATCGGCACCGCGGCCGATCTGCTGCTCGATCCGATCGACCGCGCCCTGCGTTCGTTCACCCCGCTCGTCCCTTCGGTCGTCCAGGGCGAACTGGGCGACGACGGCGTGCTGACCGGCGCGATCAGCGTCGGGCTGCGCGCCGCCGAGGGCTTGGTCTTCGAACGGAAGGTGGGCGCCTAAGAACGTCGCCAGGCCTTCCCGCCGGTGCTGACCCGCCACGGAGTCAGCCTCAGCACCGTGACGCCCGGGTCCAGCGGATCATCGCCGCCCATGATCTTCGGATCGAAACCCAGCGGCTCCGGCGTTTCCGACGCCAGCCGCCACAGGTGCCGCCGCGTTTCCTCGTCGTCGGCGTAGGCGGCTCCGCATTCGGCCACGGCGACCTCGTGCGCCGGATCCCAGTACGAGCACGAAACGAACGGCGTGCGCGCCAGATGCGCCTTCTTCAGCGGTGTCGGCCGGGTGAACAGGTGCCCGACGAGCTCGCCGTCCCGCGTCTCCCAGATCGGATGCACCACCCGTGACCTCGGCCTCCCCTGTCTGTCGACCGTCGCGAGCGTGCACCAGACCACACGGTGGGCGACGCGGACGAACTCCGCCACCAGCTCCGAAGGGACCGTGCTAGATTCCACAACCATGGTTGTGGATCCTACGCCGTCGAACCTCGACCTGTCACTCGTCTCGCTGTTCGCGGGCTGGGCGATGGGCGGTGAGGTCCAGCGGCGGCTGACCGCCGACGGGCTCGGCGAACTGCGGTTCAACGACGGCGTCGTGTTCCAGCACGTGCTCGCGGGGCCGCTGTCGATCTCCGCGCTCGCCGAACGGATGAGTGTGACTCAGCAGGCGGCTTCGAAGGCCGTCGCCGAGCTGGAAGGCCGGGGTCTGCTGCGCCGCGAACCCGACCCCGCCGACGCGCGGACCCGGCTGCTGCACCTCACGGACCAGGCGGAAAACGCGGTCGCGGCGGCACGGAAACACCGGGCCGCGCTGGAAAAGGAGCTCGCCGACGAATTCGGCGAAGAACGCGTCGCGGACGCGAAAGCCTTGCTGGCCGGGATTCTCGGCCGCTACGGCGAACCGGAAGCGATCCGCGGCCGCCGGGTATTACCTCCGCGGTAATCGACGGCGACCGGCCCTCGCGGAACGATGACCGCATGACCACAGCCAAGAAGATCGTCCTCGACTGCTTCGAGAACATGTTCGTGCACAAGGACTTCGACGCCGCGAGCACGAACGTGCACCCGGACTTCGTCACCCACAGCCCCGGCTTCCCGTCCGGCCGCGACGCTTTCGTCGAAGCGATGAAGAATTCCCCGATGGCCGGCGCGGACGTCTCCGTCAAACGCGTGATCGCCGACGAAGACCACGTCGTCGTGCACCTGCACGTCGTCCGGCCCGGCGAGGAACCGGGCGCGGCCGTCGTCGACATCGTCCGGGTGGCGGACGGGCTCATCGTCGAGCACTGGGACGTCAAGCAGCCGGTGCCGCCCGCCGCGGAAAACCCGAACGGGATGTTCTGAGGCTCGGCGATCGGGCAGGGGCGCGGGCCGGCCGGTCCGCGCCCCGAAAGCCGAGCGGCCACCGGCGAGCGGGGGTAGCGTGCGGAGGCATGATCGGTCTGCCCGACACCATCACGGCCTGCCTCTTCGACCTCGACGGCGTACTGACCGGAACCGCGGCCCAGCACCGCGAAGCGTGGAAGCGCACTTTCGACGACTTCCTGCGCGCCCGTGACGGCGACTCGTTCTCCCCCTTCACCGACACCGACTACGCGGCCTACGTCGACGGGCGGCCGAGGGCCGACGGCGTCCGCACGTTCCTCACCTCCCGCGGGATCGAACTGCCCGAGGGGAAGCCGGACGACGGCATCGACGCCGCCACCGTCAACGGCGTCGGGAACCGCAAGAACCAGCTGGTGCTGAAGATCATCGACGACGAGGGCGTCACCCGGTACCCGGGCTCAGTGCGGTACCTGGAGGCGGCGAAGGCCGCCGGGCTGCGGATCGGTGTCGTCACCTCGTCGGCCAACGGCGCGAAGGTGCTCGACGCAGCCGACCTGACGAAGTTCGTCGAGGCGCGGATCGACGGGATCGTGATCTCCGAGAAGGGTCTGCGCGGCAAGCCCGCTCCCGATTCGTTCCTCGCCGGTGCCGAGGCGTTCGACGTCGCGCCTGAGAACGCGGCCGTGTTCGAAGACGCGCTCGCGGGGGTGCGAGCCGGGAAAGAGGGCGGGTTCGGTTACGTGGTCGGGGTGAACCGCGCGCATCAAGCGGGAGAGCTCCTCGAACACGGCGCCGACGTCGTGGTGGACGACCTCGCCGAACTCCTGGAGGACCGCAAGTGACCGAATCGTTTCTCCGCGGCTACGAGGTCTCGCCCTGGGAGCTGCGCTGGCACGGCATGGACGTCGACGCGTTGCAGCGCACCGAATCGGCGTTCGCGGTGTCCAACGGGCACATCGGCCTGCGCGGCACGCTGGAGGAGGCCGAGCCCCGCGGCCTGCCGGGCACCTATCTCAACGGTTTCTACGAGCAGCACGACCTTCCCTACGCGGAAACCGGGTACGGCTACCCGGAAGAGGGCCAGACCGTCGTCAACGTGACCGACGGCAAGGTCATCCGGCTGCTGGTCGAGGACGAACCGCTCGACATGCGGTACGGGCAGGCGACCGACCACGACCGCGTGCTCGACTTCCGGAAGGGCACCCTCGCGCGCGACACCGTCTGGTCTTCGCCGACCGGGCGCCGTGTCCGGGTGAAGACCGAGCGCCTGGTCTCCTTCACCCAGCGCGCCGTCGCCGCGATCCGGTACGAGGTCGAACCGCTCGACGACGAACTCCAGCTGGTGGTGCAGTCGGATCTGCTGGCGAACGAACCGGTCGAGTCCGACACCCGCGATCCGCGGGTCGCGGCGGCGCTGGAGTCGCCGCTGATCGGGGAATACCACCACGCGGAGGAGTACCACGCGGTGCTGGTGCACCAGACCCGCAAGTCCGGGTTGCGGATGGCCGCCGCGATGGACCACAAGATCGACGTCTCCGACGGTGTCCGCACGCATATCGAGGCCGAGGAGGATCTGGCCCGGCTCACCATCGCCGTCGACGTGCCGAAGGGCGGACGGCTGCGGATCACGAAGTTCCTCGCCTACGGCTGGTCCGCGCAACGTTCGGTGCCCGCCGTGCGCGCCCAGGTCGAGGCCGCGCTCGCCGGGGCACGGCAGACCGGCTGGAAAGGCCTGCTCGCCGAGCAGAAGGAGTTCCTCGACGACTTCTGGCAGACCTCGGACATCGAGATCGACGGCGATCCGGAACTCCAGCAGGCGGTGCGGTTCGCGCTCTTCCACCTGTTGCAGGCCGGAGCCCGCGGCGAGACGAGGGCCTTGGCGGGCAAGGGATTGACCGGCCCCGGCTACGACGGGCACGCGTTCTGGGACACCGAGACCTTCGTCCTGCCCGTGCTCACCTACAGCATGCCGGACGCCGCGAGGGACGCGCTGCGCTGGCGTCACTCCACTTTGGACAAGGCGCGGGAAAGGGCGACCCAGCTGGGTCTACGCGGCGCGGCGTTCCCCTGGCGGTCCATCAACGGCGCGGAATGCTCGGCGTACTGGCCGGCGGGCACGGCGGCGTTCCACGTCAGCGCGGACATCTCCGACGCCGTCGTGCGCTATCTCAACGCCACCGGCGACGACGAGTTCATGCGGACCTGCGGGGCGGAACTGCTCCTCGAAACCGCGCGGATGTGGTTGTCACTGGGCCATTTCGACCGGCGGGGCCGGTTCCGGATCGACGGGGTCACCGGGCCGGACGAGTACTCCGCGGTAGCGGACAACAACGTCTACACGAACCTCATGGCGCGCCGGAACCTGTTCTACGCGGCCGAAATCGTCGGCCAGCACGACGACGTGGCCCGGCGGTTCGAGGTCGGCGAGGACGAGGTCGCGCTGTGGCGCAAAGCGGCCGACGCGATGCTGGTGCCCTACGACGAGGATCTCGGCGTCCACCCGCAGTCCGAAGGGTTCCTGGAACACGACGAGTGGGATTTCGAGGCCACGGACCCGGATTTCTACCCGCTGTTGCTGAACTTCCCGTACTTCGACCTGTACCGCAAACAGGTGGTGAAGCAGGCGGACCTGGTGCTCGCGCTGCATCTGTGCGGGGATTCCTTCACCCCGGAAGAAAAGGCGCGCGACTTCGCCTACTACGAGGCTCGGACGGTGCGGGATTCCTCGCTCTCGGCGGGCACTCAGGCCGTGGTGGCGGCGGAGGTCGGGCATCTCGAACTGGCTTACGACTACCTCGCCGAGGCGGCGCTCACCGACCTGCACGACGTGCACAACAACGTCCGCAACGGCCTGCACCTGGCCTCGCTGGCGGGCGCGTGGCAGGGCACCGTCGCCGGGTTCGGCGGGCTGCGCGACCATGGCGGGCGGCTGACCTTCGCGCCGCGCCTGCCGCCGCAGCTGCGGCGGATCGCGTTCCGGCTGACCTTCCGCGGCACCCGGTTCCAGGTCGAGATCGACAGCGAGGGCGCGACGTATCACGTGATCACCGGGGAGCCGCTGGAACTGGCGCACCACGGCGAGACCTTCACCGTGAACTCCGAGCCGGTGCGGCTGCCGATCCCGGCGGTGGATCCGGGTCCGGCCCCGGTGCAGCCCCAGGGCCGCGCTCCGGTGCGGAGGCGGCCGAAGGGCGCCTGACCGCTCCGCGAAGTGTCATGAGGGGTCCCCATGAGACGAAATCTGTCCCATGGGAACCCCTCATGACACGCGCGGCAAGGTCAGTCCGGCGGTTCGACCGGCACTTCCCCGCTGCCCGGGACGCCGTCGACCTCCTCGGTACCGTGCGGGCCGAGGTCACGGTTGGGCGCGCTCGGCACGTCGGTCTTCGGCTGGATCCCGCGAAGGTCGTCGAGGTCTTCTTCTTCGTCCTGCCCGAAGCTCTTCTTGCTTTCCCTCATATGTCCGGGGTACCCGTTCGCGGCCGGATACGCCAGTTTTCAGGCGGCTTTCGCCGGTTTGCCGTCCAGCGTGACCAGGCCGTCGAGCATGCCGAGCAGCAAACCGTCCCTGGTGGACCACGGGCAGATGGCGACCTGGCCGCCGGAAAGCGTCAGCAGCGCCTCGGCGACGATCGCGCCCGCGAGCGCCTGGTGCGAACGCTGCCGCGAGATGCCCGGCAGTTCGGCACGGCTCTTCGCCGGCAGTTTCGCCAGCCGCGGGATCCACGACCGGAGGTCGTCCAGGTGCAGTTCCCGTGACCGGGACGGCCGGTCTCCGGCGAGCCGGGCGAGTTGCCGCAGCACCTTGGAGCAGCCGACGGCGCGGTGGTCGCGGATCTGCGGCAGGACGTCCTGCATCGCGTCGCGGACCTCGTCGAGCACGTGCTCCCGCATCGCCCGCACGACCTTGGGTGACGGGCACTCGGTGGCGAACCAGTCGCGCGTCAGCGAGCGGGCACCGAGCGGCAGCGAATGCGCGAACCCGGCCTCCTCGGCTTTTCCGGCGGCGAGTTCGACCGTCCCGCCGCCGATGTCGAGCACCAGCAGCCCTCCGGCCGAAGCGCCGTACCACCGGCGCGCGCCGACATAGGCCAGTTCGGCCTCGCGGCGGCCCGTGAGGAACCGAAGTTCGACCCCGGTGGACTTCGCGACGTCGCAGACGACCTGCTTCACGTTGGCCGCGTCGCGGATCGACGAGGTGGCGAGCGGGTACACGTCCTCGACGCCGTGTTTGGCGGCCATGGTCATCCCCGCCTCGACGGCGGAAGAGACCGCGTCGATGCCGCGCCGGGTCAGCTTTCCGTCATCGTCGAGTTCCCGGTCGAGCCGCAGTCGCGTCTGGTGGCTCAGCACGGGTTCGAGCGGCGAACCGCCCTTGGCCAGAACCACCAGCCGTGCACTGAACGACCCGACGTCCAAGACCGCGGCGGACGGCTCGCCGATCTGCTTGCGCACGCGAGGCACCTCACCTTCGTCGCGAACGTATTCCCCCGAGGTCTCGCTTTCACTCCTGATAATGGCGGATTTTCCGCCCGTTCAGGCGTGGTTTACGTTCCCTTTCCACCGGGAGGCCGTTTTTTGACCACGAAGGGGGTACACCGGCGCAGTTCAAGTATACCGTATCGATACAGAGATGAGAGGTTGGACTCCTTGCGTGCCTAGTCGACGAGTTCGCGCAACTTCGAAACCTGCGCGACGCGGGCTTCCCGGCCCGGCAGCATCGGGTTGACCACCAGCGTGGTCGCACCGGCCTCGCGGAAGGCGGCCAGCCGCTCCTTGACGTAGCCCTCCGGACCGATCAGCGAGATCGCCCTGATCAGCTCCTTCGGGACCGCTGCGGCGGCTTCGTCCTTCTTCCCGTCCAGGTACAGGTCCTGGATGAGCTTGGCTTCGGCCTCGTAGCCGTAGCGCTGGGCAAGGCTGTTGTAGAAGTTCTTGCCGCGTGCGCCCATTCCGCCGATGTACAGCGCCAGCATCCCCCGCAGGTGGTCCAGCAACCCCTCGACGTCGTCACCGATCGCCAGCGCGGTGCCGACGAAGGTGTCCAGCTCGCCCAGCTCCGGATCGCGCTTCGCCTTGCCCTCGGCCAGCGACGCGCCCCAGACCTCGGAAGCCTTCTCGGGGTGGAAGAAGATCGGCTCCCAGCCCTCGGCGAGTTCGGCGGTGAGCGCCACGTTCTTCGGGCCGATCGAGGCCAGCAGGATCGGGATCCGCGAACGCACCGGGTGGTTGATCAGCTTCAGCGGCTTGCCGAGGCCGGTTCCCTGCTCGGGCGGCAACGGGATCGAGTAGTGCGTGCCGGAGTGCACGACCTTCTCCCGCCGCCAGACCTGACGGCAGATGTCGATGATCTCGCGGGTGCGGGCGAGCGGCGCGTCGTACTTCACACCATGGAAACCCTCGATGACCTGCGGACCGGACGCGCCGATGCCGAGGGTGAACCGGCCGTCGGAGACGAAGTCGAGTCCGGCGGCGGTCATCGCGGTCAGCGTCGGCGTCCGCGTGTAGATCTGGAAGATGCCGGAGGCGATCTCGACCCGCTCGGTCTTCGCCGCGACGTACCCGAGCTGGCTGACCGCGTCGAACGAGTAGGCCTCGGGGACGAAGACGATGTCGAGGCCGGCCTTCTCCAGCTCGACGATGTCCGCCACGCTCTCGGCGAACCCGCCGGCGTAGTTGATCGCGGTCCCGATCCTCATCGTCGTCTCCTAGCAAGTTACTGAGCGGTTGCTTAGTGACAGTGTCGCGTGAGACCCCCGCGAAGGCAAGACGGCGGGTGCCCGCGGGCACCCGCCGTCGTCACGTCACTGCCCGGAGACCCAGGCCTTCACCACGTCGTCCAGCACCCGCAGCGGCAGGATCCCGCTGCTCAGCACGACCTCGTGGAAGCCCTTGATGTCGAACCGGTCACCCAGGGCGGTTTCGGCCTCGGCCCGGATCCGCTCGATCTCCAGCCGTCCCACCATGTACGACAGCGCCTGCCCGGGGAACGCGGCGTAGCGGTCGATCTCGGCCTCGATCTCCACCTTGGCCATCGGCGTGTTCTCGGCGAGGTAGTCGACGGCCTGCTGACGGCTCCAGCCGAGCGCGTGCATCCCGGTGTCGACGACCAGGCGGCCGGCCCGCATCGAATCCTGGGTGAGCATGCCGAACCTGGTCAGGTCGCTGGAGTACAGGCCCATCTCGTCGGCGAGGCGCTCCGAGTAGAGCCCCCAGCCTTCGACGTAGGCGTTGACGTCGGCGTGCCCGCGCAGCATCGGCAGGCCCTTGAGCTTGTGCGCGATGCAGATCTGGAAGTGGTGTCCCGGAACGGCCTCGTGGAAGGCGATCGCCTCGCTCGTGTGCTTCGGGCGCAGCTCGGCCTCGTAGGTGTTCGCGTAGTAGGCACCCGGCCGCGAGCCGTCGAGCGACGGCTCGATGTAGTACGCCAGCGTGCCGCCGGGCGCCTCCGCCGGAGGGACCGGCTCGACCTGGCAGCGCTCCTCAGGGATGGTCGAGAACCACTGCGGGGCAACGGCTTCGGCGCGGGTGATGGCGTCACGCGCGGCGTCGAGCAGTTCGTCCCCGTCTCGCCAGCGCAGGGCCGGGTCGGTACGGAGCCGCTCGAAGATCTCGCCGAGATCCTTGGTACCGAAGATCTTGTCGCCCAGCTCGCGGTATTGGTCGGCCAGTTTCGCGATCATGTCGAGTCCGGTGTCGTGCAGTTCCCGCGCGGTGCGCTCGGTGGAGGTGTGCGCCCGGATCAGCGCGGCGTACTTCTCCTGCCCGCCGGGGAGGGCGCACAGACCCGGCTCCTTTTCGGACCTCGCGACGGGACGCAGTTCGGTGGCGAGGAAGTCGCGGTACCGGGTGTAGGCGGGCCGGACGACCTCGGCCAGCAGCCGGTCGCGTTCGGCTTCGTAGCCCTCCACGGAAACGGACGCGGTGAGCGCCAGCGGGTCACCCGCCTCGTCACCGAGATAGCGCTCCACGTAAGCGATTCCGCTGTCGACGAGGAAGTCCGGCGGGACCAGCCCTTCGGCCGCCGCCGCGCGCTGGCGCACGATCAGGGCGTCCAGATAGACGCCCATGCCGCCCAGCCGCTCCAGGTAACCCCGGACCCTCTCCTCGTCGTTCAGCGAGAGCACCGCGAGTTCGTTGAGCATGAACAGCGCGGGCGAAGCCAGCCCGTCACTGACCGAGAAATCTTCGGCTCGGGCGTCGGTCAAGTCGACCATCGCCTTCGCCTGCTGGATCACGACCTCGCGGGTGACCGCCTCGGCCGGGGAAAGGCCTTCGGTGTCCAGTGCTTCGGCCCGCTCGGCGATGGCGACCGCCGACGCGCGCCGGGCGGCCACGGCCTCCGCGCCGGGGTCCGGCATGGCGCCCTCGTCACCGGGAAGCCCGAGCAGCGAACGCCACAGCGGGAGCTCGTCGAATTTGAGCTCCATCAGCTCCTCGGCGAGGCTGTTCGGAGTGTCGCCGTGGCCGGCGACCCAGTCGCGGACCACGCCGTCGAGCACCGAGAGCGGAAGCGATCCGCCACCGAGGACGACGTCATGGAAGGCTTTGATGTCGAACCGGCTGCCCAGCGTCAGCTCGGCTTCGGAACGGATGCGCTGGATCTCCAGCCGTCCCACCATGTACGACAGCGCCTGGCCGGGGAAGGCGATGTAACGGTCCACTTCGGACTCGATCTCGACCAGCGCCATCGGCGTGTTCTCGGTGAGGAAGTCGATGGCCTGGCGGCGGCTCCAGCCCAGCGCGTGCAGGCCGGTGTCCACCACCAGTCGCCCGGCACGCATCGAGTCCATCGTCAGCATGCCGAGCTTCGCGACGTCGTCGGAGTACAGGCCCATCTCGTCGGCGAGGCGCTCGGTGTAGAGACCCCAGCCCTCCGCGTACGCGGTGAAGTCGCCGATGCGGCGCAGCAGCGGGAGTTCCGTGAGGCTCTGCGCGAGACTCAGCTGGAAATGGTGCCCCGGGATGGCCTCGTGGAACGCCGTCGCCTCGGCCGCGTGCCGGAACCGCTCCTCGGCCTTGTGGGTGTTGGCGAAGTAGATCCCGGGGCGGGAGCCATCGACCGCTGGCCACATGTAGTACGCGGCGGGCGCTCCGGGCGCGGATTCGGCGGGGACCGGCTCGACCGTCCACGGCTGCGGCGGGATCCGGCCGAACCACTTCGGCGCCTCGGCTTCGGCCCTGGTGATGGCCGCGCGGGCGGAGTCCAGCATCTCGTCGGCGCCGGACCAGCGCAGCGCCGGGTCGGTGCGGAGCCTGGAGAAGATCTCGGCGAGGTCGGTGGTACCGAAGACGCGGGAACCGTACTCGCGGTACTCGGCGGCGAGGTTCGCGATCACGTCAAGCCCGGTCTGGTGCAGCTCGCGCGGGGTGCGGACGGTCGTGGTGTGCATCTCGGCGAGCAGGGCGTAGATGCGCTCGCCGTCGGGCAGCCAGCAGACGCCGGGCTTGTCCTCGGGACGGCCGTGCGGCGCGATCTCGTTCGCGAGGACCTCGCGGTACTCGGCGATCGCGGGCCGGACGACGTCGCGCAGCAGGCCGGCGCGGCGCGTCTCGAAGTCGTCGTCGGGCGCGGGCTGGCGCAGCAGCGGGTCGGCCGACGGCTCGGCGAGATACCGGTCGAGGTACGCGATGGTGGCGTCGACCAGGTAGGCGACCGGGACCAGGCCGCGGGCGACGCCGTCCCGATGCCGCCGCGCGGCCTGGCGCAGGTACTCCGGGATCGCCGCGATGCGCCCGAGGTGCGCCTCCGCCTGCGCGCCCGTGCCGACCGACATCATCGGCAGCACGGTGAGCACCTCGGCGGCGGGCGAGATGAACAGGTCACTGACGGTGAACTCGACGAATCGCGAGTCCAGCAGCGCGATCTTCCCCCGCGCCGTCGCGATCAGGACGTCCCTGGTGGTCTTCTCCTCCGCGCTCAGCCCGTCGGTGCCGAGCGCCTCGGCCCGCTCGGCGAGGCCGGCCAGTTTCGCGCGGAAGGCGTCGCCCCCGGCCTCGCTGAGATCCGCGAGCCCGGTCGATTCGGGACGGAAGCCCTGCAAAGCGGGCGTGACCGGCTCGGCGTCGAACAGGACTTCGACGAACTCGTCGGCGAGGGCGGAGACTTCGCTCATGTTTCTTCCCCAGGGGTCGGTGGAGGCGGTGTCCCCGACCCTAACGGAGAGCGAGTACTACCGAAGCCGGGTTTTGCCGCACGCGGACGGCCACTCCCACGGCGCCGGGGGCGAGACGGTAGCGTTCCCGGACGTGGCCGTGACCGATCCCGTGGACATCCGCCTGCTCGCCGCCCTCGCGGACCTGGGCAAGGCGGCCGTGCACGAACTCGCGGCCAAGGTCGGCATGGATCCGCGAGAGGTCGCGTACCGCCTGGTCGCCCTCTCCGGCAGCGGGTTGCCGCTGCTCGTGGGCGTCGAGAGCGATCCGAACGGGCTGCGCGCGGCCATCGCGAGCTCGCCGCCTTCCTGGGCCCAGCAGCCTCAGCAGGCCCCACCGCCACAACAACCTCAGCAGCCTCAGCGTCCGCCGGGTCACTCCGGACCGCACAACGTCCAGGGCACCCCCTCCGGGCCGTACAACGTCCAAGGGACGCCGTCGGGCGCGTACAACGTGCACGGCACGCCGTCGGGCCGGTATCCCGGTCCGCCGTCGGCCCCGGTGCGGCAGCCGATGGCGCCGCCTCAGCAGCAGCCACGGCCGCCTGCCCCGCCGCAGTTCGCGCCGCCGCCGGCGCCCGCCGACCCGGTGATGAGCACCTGGGGTGTCCCGCAGACCGCGTCCTGGGCCCGCGGCGACGAGCAGCAGCCCGCGCCGCGGCAGGTCCCCGAGGGCAAGAAGGGCAAGACCGGCGACGTCATGGAGACCCAGGGGCTGGAGGGCGAGCAGCTCACCGTCCAGTTGCTCGAGGTCCAGGACCCGGCGGACTACCTGTTCAGCGCGGCGGGATACTCGCTGGAGGCCGGGGAACGGTCGGTCGTGGTGCACACCGAGATCACCAACCGCGGGAACATCCCGTTCGTGTCGCTGCCGGACAACTATCTCGAACTGCTCACCGCGGACGGCAAACCGATCGCGAAGGCGCCGGTCTCCCTCACCTCGCGGCCGCCGCACAAGATCGGCGTCCGGCCGGGCGAGACGCTCGGCGGGCACACCGTCTACGTGCTGCCGGACGCCACCCGCGTGGTCGCCGTGCGCTGGTCGCCGCGGCCGGAACCGGACGAACGCACCCTGACCTGGTCGATCGAGGACTGAGCGCGCAGCGGCTCTTCAAGTACATGAAGGGGTCCTTCACGGAGCCAGGCGCAAGCAAGGGGGCCTTCATGTACTCGGCACCGCGCCGCCGCGAGTAGACCAAGAGCGCATTTAGAGGACTAAATGCGCAGCAGCTAGTTCTCGTCCTGCAGGATCCGCAGGGCGTTCGCCAGGTCGTCCGGGTACTCCGACTCGAACTCGACCCAGCGCCCGTCCGACGGATGCGCGAAGCCGAGCGTCTTCGCGTGCAGCCACTGCCGCGAAAGCCCCAGCTTGCGCGCGAGCACCGGGTCGGCGCCGTAGGTGAGGTCGCCGACGCACGGGTGCTTGAGCGCCGAGAAGTGCACGCGGATCTGGTGCGTGCGGCCGGTCTCCAGTTTGATCTTGGCCAGCGACGCGGCACGGAAAGCCTCGACGACCTCGTAGTGCGTCACGCTGGGCCGCCCGCCCTGGACGACGGCGAACTTGTAGTCGTGCCGGGGATGCCGGTCGATCGGCGCGTCGATGGTGCCGCGCGTCGGGTCCGGGTGGCCCTGGACGATGGCGTGGTAGCCCTTGTCGACGGTGCGTTCCTTGAACGCCCGCTTCAGCACGGTGTACGCGTGCTCGCTCTTCGCGACGACCATCACGCCGGTGGTGCCGGCGTCCAGCCGGTGCACGACGCCCTGGCGTTCGGCCGCGCCCGACGTCGCGATCCGCAACCCGGCGGCGGCGAGCCCGCCGACGACGGTCGGGCCGGTCCAGCCAGGGCTCGGGTGCACGGCGACACCGACCGGCTTCGCGATCACCACGATGTCGTCGTCGTCGTGCAGGATCTTCATGCCCTCGACGGGTTCCGCGACCACTTCGATCGCCGAGGCCGGATCGGGCAGCGTCACTTCGAGCAGCCCGCCGGCGGACAGCCGGTCCGACTTCCCGGCAGGCCTGCCGTCGAGGAAGATCTCGCCGGATTCGGCCAGTTCCGCCACGACGGTGCGGGAAAGTCCCAGCAGTTTCGCCAATCCCGCGTCGACGCGCATGCCGTCGAGCCCGTCGGGAACGGGCAACATCCGCGCGCTCATTCGCTCGCCGCCTTCTTCTTGTCCTTCGTGGACGATCCGTCGTAGTCCTTGCCCAGCAAGGAGAGGATCACGATGAGCACGCCGCCGACGCAGATCGCGGAGTCGGCGACGTTGAAGATCGCCCAGCCCTGCCCGTTCGGCGCGAACGCGGAGATCATGTCGACCACGTGCCCCTGGAGCGGGCCGGGGGCGCGGAAGATCCGGTCGGTCAGGTTGCCGAGCGCGCCGGCCAGCACCAGGCCGAGGCCGATCGCCCAGCCGACCGAACGCAGCCGCCGGGCCAGCCAGACGATGGCGACCACGACGGCGACCGCGACCAGCGCGAGCACCCAGGTCAGCCCGGTCGCCATCGAGAAGGCGGCACCGGGGTTGCGCACCAGCTGGAAGTACACCAGCCCGCCGAGGAACTCGACCGGCTGCTTGCCCTCCAGCGTCGACACGGCGATCTGCTTGGTGAGGAGGTCGATCCCCCACAGCACCGCGGCGACGACGAACACGACGGCGACGCGCTTTTTGGGCAGCGGCGGCGCCGGTGGCGCGGTTTCGGGCTCTGTGCTCACTCCCCCATTGTCCACGGAGCGTGCTCAGGTCTCCTCGGCGGCCGCCTTCGGCCTGCTCAGCAGTGCCGCGAACGCCCCGGCGAGCGCGACCAGCGAAGACAGCACCAGCGCGAACTGCCCCCGCGCGAGCACGACGGCGCAGAGCACGAACGCGGCGGCCACAACCAGTACGAGCACGCTGCGGTCCAGCCAGGCGAGCGCGACCAGGCCCAGTGTCAGCAGGATCGCGCTCCGCGCGTCGCCGTCGATTTCGAATTCCCAGAAACCGACCAGATCCGCCAGCGGGATCGCGACCATTCCCCCGACAGCGATCAGGGCGACCTTCCACCACGGCGTGGTCTTCGCCCGGATCGCGTAGAACAGCACCGTGCCGAGGTAGACCGCGAGGACGGCGAACAGCCAGCCGTCGTTCCGGCCGAAGCCGGAGAACGACAGGTCGATCGCGGTCGCGGTCGCGCGGCTCATCTCCACGCCATAGAGCCCTTGATGCAGGCCCGGGCCGTGGTTGGGCGCGTAGGCGAACCATCCCCCGGGCGGGCCGGTGCCGACGGACGAGGCCACCACCACCAGCTGGGCGAATCCCAGCAACGCCAGCGGAAACCAGTAACGCGGTCGCTCGTTCCCCATGCGGGGTGAGGGTAGTGGGTCAGGCGCAGAACGGGGGAAGCTCCCGCGGATCGTTCTCCGGCACCCAGCGGCCCTCGGGCTTTTCGTACTGCCAGCGCGCGCCGCGGGCGACGATCTGGCGCAGCGCCAGGACGACCCGGTCCACGTGTTCGGTGGTGCTGCCGAGGCCGAGGCTGACCCGGACGGCCTGCTGCCCCGTCGAACCGGCGGCGGCGATCAGCCGCTTGGTCGCCACGTGCGCGCAGAAGGCACCGTCACGGACGCCGATGCCGTACTCCGCGGAAAGAACCGCGGCGAGCCAGCCCGGTTCGAAGCCATCGACGACGAAGCTGAGCGTGCCGACCCTGTCGACCGGGGCGTCGAACAGCCGAAGCTCGGCGAATCCGGGGATACCGGCGAGACCGCGACGCAGCCGCGCCAGCAGTTCGTCCTCGTGGGAGACGATCGCTTCCCAGTTTTCGGCGAGCGTCTCGCAGGCGACACCGAGCGCGTAGACACCGACGGTGTTGGGGGAACCGGCTTCGTGCCGCTCGGCGCCGGAGTTCCAGACCACGCCCAGATCTTCCGCGTCGCGGGTGACGAGCTTCGTCGCGCCACCACCGGCGAGGTACGGCTGGGCGGCGCGCAGCCAGTCGGCGCGGCCGATCAGCGCGCCGGCGCCGAAGGGCGCGTACAGCTTGTGGCCCGACAGTGCGACGTAATCGACGTCCAGTTCGCGAACAGAGATCTTGCGATGCGGCGCGAGCTGCGCCGCGTCGAGCGCGATCCGGGCGCCGTGCCGCCGCGCGACGGCGGCGATCTCCTTGACCGGCAACAGTTCCCCGGTCACGTTGGACGCGCCGGTGATGACGACCAGCCGCGGGCCCTGCGGGCAGTCCGCGAGAGCTTCGTCCACAGAGGACACAGCGGCGAGGCGGGTGCGCGGCGTCGAAATCCGGCGGACGTTCGGGCCCTTCCACGGCAGCAGCGCGGCGTGGTGGTCGGTGTCGAACACGACGACCGACGTGTGCTTCGGCAGGCTGCGGGCGAGAAGGTTGAAGGAATCGGTGGTGTTGCGGGTGAACACGACGGTGTCGGTCGACCGCGCGTCGACGAAGTCACGCAGGATCCCGCGCGTGCGCTCGTAAAGCTTGGTGGAGATCTGCGAGGCGAACCCGGCGCCGCGGTGGACGCTGGCGTACCAGGGGAGGAATTCGTCGACCGCGGCGCGGACCTTGTCCAGACAGGGAGCGCTCGCCGCGTGATCGAGGTTGGCGTACCCGATCTCGCCGCCGGTGACCAGCGGAACCCGCAGACCGGCACACGCCACCGTCGGAACTTCTTGCGAGACAACGGTTTCCGCGACGACGGCGGGGGCGTTCGTGCGTTCGAGAGCGAGAGTCATGGTCATCCTCCGGGCCAGGGGACCCGACAGAGGATCCCGCGCTTGCCCGTCGCACCACGCGACGAGCCAGGTCCTCACCCGGGGCACCCCACCGCGGAAGGAGGGTTGCCGGTCAGCTAGCCGGGGCTTGACGCTGACACTCGTGACCTACGAACGAAGTTAGCGGATGCACCGGCGATCAAGCCACCCCTTGTCCGGATGTTGAGACGCCGGTCACGCGTTCCGCAATCGAGGAGAACCGTTGCCCGGCGCCGCGCCGCGCCGGGCAACGGGAGGTCAGACGCGGAATCGGCCCGGCAACGGGACGACGGAACGCGAAGAGACCTCGGTCGCGGTACCGGAGTACTGATCGGTGCCCGCGGTGAACTGCCAGCCGCCGAAGGTCTTGCCGTCGACAGCTTCGCCGTAGGCCTCGGCGACCTTGGTCGAGACCTCGTCGTACGACATGCCGTTCCAATTGCCCGCGCCGACGCCGAAGTCGCGCGAGTCGCCGCCCTGCGCGGCGGCCGCGGGCAGGATCCACAGGGTGAAGTGCACGTGGGCGCCGGTGCTGCTCCCACCGCAGGGCAGCGCGTTGCCGGTCCGGCCGAGGGCGTCGCCGGGGGCGACCTTCTGGCCGTCGGCGACCGAAATGCGCTCCATGTGGTAGTAGCCGGTCCGCCAGCCGCCGTCGTGGTCGACGGTCACCCAGTCGCCGCCGTCGCAGTGCTGGATCCGGACGGTGCCGGCCAGCGGAGCGCGCACGGTCTTGTCGCCGGGACTGAAGTCGATGGCGTTCTTCACGCCGGAGTTCCCGTTGTCCGAGTGGATGCCCGCCGAGTAGACCGATTGGCCCGCGTCGAAGGGCAACCCGAACGCGGGGAAGGCGCCCGTCGCCGACGCCACCGGCGCGATGAGAACCACTCCGACGAGTGCGGCTGCGGCCCCCAGACCGGCGAACCGTGCAGGAAGTTTCGTCACCTTGCGTACTCCTTAACCCGTGACACTCACCCATTCGACGGAGTGGATTGCCGGGAAAGTAATCCAAAAGGAGTACAAAAGGGAAGAATTTTCTTAGATCAACCGACGAACAGCTGGTGCCGGTTCGTGACCTACTGGCCGGATTCGCCCTTCCACCTGGCGAGGCGTCCGGCGCGGTCGACGGCGCGGAGCCGTCGTTCGGCCGCGTCACGGGCGTCGGAGGTGGTCACGACGAGTAACTGGTCGCGTTCCTGGAGCCGGGTGTTCTTGTTGGGCGTGAAGCCGGCGCCGTCCCGGACGAGGAGGCTGATCGTCGCCCCCACCGGAAGCCGCAGTTCGGCCAGGTAGACGCCGTGCATCTTGGACCCGGCGTTGATCCGGACCTGGAGGAGTTCCGCGCCCATCTCGTCGAGGGGCGCGGAGTCGACGTCGATCTCGTGCGCTTCGGCGTGCTGAGCCAGGCCGAGCGCTTTCGCGAGCGGAGTCAGCGTCGCGCCCTGGAGCAGCGTCAGCACGATGACCAGCACGAACACCGCGTCGACCAGCTCCTGCGCGCCCGGCACCCCGGAAGACAACGGGATCAGCGCGAGCACGATCGGGACCGCCCCGCGCAAGCCCGCCCAGGACAGGAACACCTGTTCTCGCCAGGGGACCTTGAACGGCAGCGCCGAGAGCAGCACCGACAACGGCCGGGCCAGCAACAGCACGACCGCGCCCGCGACCAGGCCCTGGACCAGGCTTTCGAAGATCCTGCCCGGCGAGGCGAACAGGCCGAGCAGGACGAACAGCCCGATCTGCGCGAGCCACCCGAGCCCCTCGGCGAAGGACAGCGTGTCCGACCGGTGCGGCAGCTTCGAGTTCCCCAGCACCAGCGCCGCGACGTAGGTGGCGAGCAGACCCGAAGCGTGGGCGAGCTGCCCGCTCGAATACGCCACGACGCAGACCGCCATCGTGGCCAGCGGGTACAGACCGGTCGCCGGGAGCGCGGCCCGTCTCAGCGCCTGCGCCCCGATCCAGCCGAAGGCCAGGCCGATCACCAGACCGGCCGCGAGTTCGTAGACCACCAGCAGCGGCAGGGACCAGTCGATGGTCGTCCCCTCGGCGAGGACGACGACGGCGATGTAGGCCGGGGCGTCGTTGATCCCCGACTCGATCTCCAGCGCGCCGACGAGCCGCTTCCCGATCCCCGCCGATCTCAGCACCGAGAACACGGCGGCGGCGTCGGTCGAGGCCAGCACCGCGCCCCACAGCAACGCCATCCGCCAGTCCAGGCCCAGCAACCAGTGCAGCGCGGCGCCGGTGACCGCGATGCTCACCGCCACGGCCACTGTGGACAGTGCGATCCCGATACCCAGCGAGGGCTTCACAGCCGACCATCGGGTGGTGAGGCCACCTTCGGACAGGATCATCACCAGCGCGGCGAGGCCGAGGGACTGCGTGAGTTCGGGGTTGTCGTAATGGATGCCGAACCCGGCTTCGCCGAGCAGGACCCCCATCCCCAGGTACAGCAGCAGCGAGGGAAGGCCGACCCGGATCGACACCCGGACGGCGATCACGGCGACGAGAAGCACGGCACCGCCGGTACCGAGGATGAGCGGGAGCTGCTCCATGTCGCCTCCCGTCCGGTCGCCGTGAGGGCTCCAGAATAGTGAGGCGGCGGTCGTCACTCGATCGTGTACCGGTCGAAAACCGTCCGGTTGGCCTGTGTTACAGACTGTCCTTTACGGACGACGCAGGCCTGCCAGGTCGACACCGAGGTCCGCGAACGGTTTTTCCGCCGCAGGCAGGACTTTCACCGCGCGGTTGCCCTCACGCGACAACCAGCCGGCGCTCACTCCGTGAGACAGTAACGCCGCGGGGACACGACCCGCCAAATGATCACGGCGCACTGTCCAATCGAGACAGTCACGCAACATCGCCCGGCGGCCGTCGGCGATCTCCACCCCGAGCGCCCCGAGCACCTCGCGTCCGCGGGCGGTCAGCGTCAAGCCGTCGGCCTCGTCGATCAGCCCGGTGGTGAGCATCCCGTCCCGCAGCGCGACGCCGACCGTGCCGGCGAGGTGGTCGTAGCAGGTCCGGGCGAATTCGAGCCGCTTCACCCGGACCGACGAGCGCAATCCCTTCACCGGACGGTGTTCGGCGTGCTGCGCCAGATGCTCGATCAGTTCCGCCACCCGGGGGTCGGCTATCCGGACGTAGCTGTGCCTCCCCTGCTTGACCCGGACGACGAACCCCGCCTCGGTCAGTTTCGTCACGTGTTCGCTCGCCGTCGACGCCGCGACTTCGGCCGCCCCGGCCAGTTCGGTCACCGTCCAGGCACGCCCGTCGAGCAGCGCGAGGCACATCGACGCGCGACTCGGGTCGGCGAGCACGGCCGCGACCTCGGCCAAGGCGATCGTTTCCATGCGTCCACCGTAGAAGACCCACGGTTCGGCGAGCACCGAAACGTCAGCCTGCCAGGAACTTCGCCGCCAGCTGGACCGCGGGTTTGGAGTCGTTGGAACCTTCGAGCATGACGGCGAAAGCGACGTCCCCGCGATAGCCGACGAACCAGCCGTTGGCGTCGGCGCCCGAGCCGAACTGTGCCGTCCCTGTCTTGCCGAAGACGGCTCCGCTGCTCTTCAGCGCCTTCGCGGTCCCTGTCGTGCAGACCTCGCGCATCATCGCCCGGACCTGGTTCAGCACCCCGGCGGGCGGGGCCTGGTATCCGGCGTTGACCTTGGTCTCCAGCCCCTGCCACAGCTTCGGCACCACCGGCTTCCCGGTGGCGACCGTGGCCGCCATGAGCGCCGCGCCCAGCGGGCTGACCTGCACCTTCCCCTGCCCGATGCCGGCTTCGACCTTCTCGTCGCCGCTGCTCGACGGTTCCACCTTCCCGGTCTCGGTGGCCAGCCCCGGGATCTCGAAGTCCGCGTTGAGGCCGAGCTGCGTCGCCGCCTTCGCGAGACCGTCCGCGGGCAACTGCCCGGCGAGCCGTCCGAAGGTCGTGTTGCACGACGCGGCGAACGCGGTCTTCAGCGAAACGGTCCCCAGGTCGAACGCGTTCTCGTTCTTGAGCGTGCGGGTCCCGATCTGCTCACTGCCCGGGCAGGCCACCTGGGAGTCGGCGGAGACCCCGCCCTGCTGCAACGCCGCGGTCGCCGTGGCTATCTTGAAGGCCGAACCCGGCGAGTAGAGGCCGTTGAGCGCCTTCGGCTGATTCCCGGCCGCGCCGTTCTGCGCGACCGCCAGCAGTTCGCCCGAAGTCTTCATCGCGACGATGATCGCGGGCCCCTGGAAACCGTCGACGGCTTTCTGCGCGGCGGTCTGGGAGGCCACACTCAAGGTCGAGACCAGCGGTTTGTCGGTCTCCGTGGCCTGCCCGAAGAGCGTTTCGACCGGCTTGCCGGAGGCGTCGACGCGGGACACGCTGACGGTGGCCGGTGTCCCGGTGCCGCCGTTCTGCCCGGACGCGACCGTGGACAGCGCCCCCTGCAGGATCGGCGCGACACCGGCCGCGTCACCGCCGACGAGGGCTTTGCCGTCCCGGTCCGCCACGACCGGCTTGGCCGAAGCGCGGGCGACGGCGAGCTGCTGGCCGGCTTCGAGCTTCGGGTGGATCACCGACATCGCCCAGCGGACCACCCATTTCCCGGCGTTGCGGACCAGCTCCAGTTTGCCTTCGTACCGCCAGACGCTGTCGCCGGGGAAGGACCACGCGGCGTGAAAGGTGGCCGACGTCGTGGTCGCGTCCCCCGCCGTCGTCGGGACCTCGCCCAGGGAGGTCTTGACCGGCGCCGAGCCGAGCGCGCCGCGTGTCGCGGACAGGGCGGCCGTGGCCGCCGCCGGGTCGTCGACCGGCGCACCGGTCAGGTCACCGGTGTCGAACTGCCGCAGGAAGCGGGCCGCGACCTGGGCGGGGCTTTCCCTCGCGCTCTCGGTGGACTCCCCCGGGCCGCCCGAGGCGGCGGGCGCCTGCTCCTCCCTGATCAGCAGCACCACCGCGGCCACCACGATGGCGACGACCGCCAGCGCGGCACCGATCAGGATCCCTCTTTTCCGGGCAGGACTCATCGATTCGCTCTCCCCCAGTACGGCACGCGCCCTCGCGCGCCCCCGGGCGCCAGCCTGCCGATTTCTCGCGCGCAAGGCGGGTAGGCGGCGAGAAAGCGACGGTTCCGAATCCTTTTCGTGATCCCGGTGATCGGGACCTTCCGGGGTGCAATGAAAGGCCCCTTCATTGCAAATTTTGCAATGAAGGGGCCTTTCATGTCACTCGCGAGGTCAGGCCTTGGCGACCGCCACGGTCACCTTCGTGCCCTCCCCGACCGTCCCGGCCGAGCCGTCGGCGACGTCACCGTAGGTCACCGAAGTGGCCAGCGTCTCCGAGGCGATGAACTCCTCGTGCGTCTTCGCCGCGGTGACCACGTCTTCCGGCGCGTCGACCGTCAGCGCGATCCGGTCGGCGACGTCGAGCCCGGCGTCACGGCGAGCCTGCTGCACGACCCGGACCAGGTCACGGGCCAGGCCCTCGGCCGCCAGCTCGTCGGTCACCTCGGTGTCGAGCAGGACCAGTCCGGCACCGCCCGGCAGTTCCGCGGCCGCGCCGCCGCCCTTGGCGACCAGACGCCGGTCGTACTCGCCTTCGACGAGCTCGATCCCGGCGGCCACGACGGCGCCGCTCTCGGACGTCGTCCACTCGCCCGCCTTGACGGCCTTGATCACCGTCTGGACGTCCTTGCCCAGCCGCGGCCCGGCGGCACGGGCGTTCACCGCGACCTCGAAACCGCCGTGCGCGGCGACGTCCGTGGTCAGCTCGACGGACTTGACGTTGACCTCGTCGCGCAGGATGTCGGTGAACTCGCGCAGCGTTTCGGCCTCGTGCGCGGCGACGACCAGCTTGGCCAGCGGCAGCCGCACCCGCAGCTTGTTCGACTTCCGCAGCGAAAGCGCCGAAGACGCCACCTGGCGCACCCGGTCCATCGCCGTCACCAGCGCCGCGTCGGCGGGCAGGTCGAGCGCGTTCGGCCAGTCGGCCAGGTGCACCGAACGGCCGCCGGTCAGCCCGCGCCAGACGACCTCGGTGGTCAGCGGCAGCAGCGGCGCCACCACCCGCGACGTCACCTCCAGCACGGTGTGCAGGGTGTCGATCGCGTCCTGCTCACCCGCCCAGAACCGGTCGCGCGACCGGCGCACGTACCAGTTCGTCAGCACCTCGAGGAAGTCGCGGACGGTCGAACAGGCACCGGCGACGTCGTAGGTGTCGAGCGCGTGCTCGACGTCGGTCACCAGTTCGTGCGTCTTCGCCAGCACGTACCGGTCGAGGACGTGCTTCGAATCCGTGCGCCACTGGCCTTCCACGCCCTCGGCGTTCGCGTAGAGCGCGAGGAAGTAGTACGAGTTCCACAGCGGCAGCACGGCCTGGCGGACGGCGTCGCGGATGCCCTTGTCGGTGACGACCAGGTTCCCGCCGCGCAGGATCGGGCTCGCCATCAGGTACCAGCGCATCGCGTCGGAGCCGTCGCGGTCGAAGACCTCGTTGACGTCCGGGTAGTTGCGCAGCGACTTGGACATCTTCTGGCCGTCCGAGCCGAGCACGATCCCGTGGGAGATGCAGGTGCGGAACGCCGGCCTGTCGAACAGCGCGGTCGCCAGCACGTGCAGCAGGTAGAACCAGCCGCGGGTCTGCCCGATGTACTCGACGATGAAGTCGCCCGGGTAGTGGTGCTCGAACCACTCGGTGTTCTCGAACGGGTAGTGCACCTGGGCGTACGGCATCGAGCCCGAGTCGAACCAGACGTCGAACACGTCCTCGATCCGGCGCATGGTGGACTTCCCGGTCGGGTCGTCCGGGTTGGGCCGGGTCAGCTCGTCGATGAAGGGCCGGTGCAGGTTCTCCAGCCGGACACCGAAGTCGCGCTCCAGTTCGTCGAGCGAGCCGTAGACGTCGGTGCGCGGGTACGCCGGGTCGTCCGACTGCCACACCGGGATCGGCGTGCCGAAGTACCGGTTGCGGGAGACCGACCAGTCGCGGGCGTTCTCCAGCCACTTGCCGAACTGGCCGTCCTTGACGTTCTCCGGGTACCAGGTGATCTGCTGGTTCAGCTCGACCATCCGGTCCTTGAACTCGGTCACCGCCACGAACCACGACGAGACGGCGCGATAGATCAGCGGGTTCCGGCAGCGCCAGCAGTGCGGGTACGGGTGCTCGTAGGTCTCGTGGCGCAGCAGCACCGCGCCCTGACGGCCGGCGGAACCGGTGCCGTTCTTGAGGTCCTTGATGATGTTCGGGTTGGCGTCGAACACCTGCTGGCCCGCGTAGTCCGAGACGGTCGCGTCGAACTTGCCCTGCGCGTCGACCGGGGTGACCGGGACGATGCCGACCGCGTCGGTGACGACCTTGTCCTCTTCACCGTAGGCGGGAGCGATGTGGACGACACCGGTGCCGTCCTCGGTGGTGACGTAGTCCGCGGACAGCACACGATGCGCGTTCTCGTGCCCGGCGAAGTACGGGAACGGTGGGGCGTAACGGGTTCCGAGCAGTTCGGTCCCGGTGTAGTGCCCGACGACCGTCGGCTCTTCACCGAGCTCGCGAGCGTAGGAGGCGACGCGCGCTTCGGCGAGCAGGAATCGCTTGCCTTCCTGCTCCGCCGACTCCACCACGACGTACCGCACGTCGGGGTGCACCGCGGTCGCGAGGTTGGACGGCAGCGTCCACGGGGTCGTGGTCCAGATCAGCAGATAGGTGCCGTCGAGCTCGTTGTCGTTGCCCTCCAGGCGGAAACCGACCGTGACGGCCGGGTCCTGGCGGCTGGCGTAGACGTCGTCGTCCATGCGCAGCTCGTGGTTGGACAGCGGGGTCTCGTCGCGCCAGCAGTAGGGCAGGACGCGGTAGCCCTCGTAGACCAGGCCCTTGTCCCACAGCTGCTTGAACGCCCAGATGACCGACTCCATGTAGGAAAGGTCGAGCGTCTTGTAGTCGTTGTCGAAGTCGACCCAGCGGGCTTGGCGGGTGACGTAGTCCTGCCATTCGCCGGTATAGCGCAACACGGACTCGCGGCAGGCGTCGTTGAAGACGTCGATACCCATCGCGTCGATCTCGGACTTCTCTGTGATCCCGAGCTGGCGCATCGCCTCGAGTTCGGCGGGCAGGCCGTGAGTGTCCCAGCCGAAGCGGCGCTCGACGCGCTTGCCCTTCATGGTCTGGTAACGCGGCACCAGGTCCTTCACGTACCCGGTGAGCAGGTGGCCGTAGTGCGGGAGGCCGTTGGCGAACGGCGGGCCGTCGTAGAAGACGTACTCGTTCGAACCGTTGACCCCGGGGTCGCGGGCGTCGATGGAGGCCTGGAAGGTCCGATCGGATTCCCAGTACGCGAGGACGCGCTTTTCCGACTCGGGGAACGAAGGCTGGGACGGGACGCCGGTCTCGCCGTCCACCTGTGCCTTGGGATACATCTTCGGTGCTCCTCGCGGTTCGTCTCTCGTACGGGCTTTCACCCACACGGGGACGAGACGGCCGTTTCCGGCGCGTTCCGCGGTACCACCCCGCTTGCCCAGCCGGTTGGTGTTCCGGCTGGGCCGCTCATTCGACGGCTGTGACGGGCCGTACCCGTCCGGTTCTACTGAGGGCGCGGGCCCTGTTCTTCCGGAGGCTCCCCGGTGATGGCCGGATCGGTGCCAGTTGATTCAAGGGTAGCGCGCGACGGCAACCGGATTGTCCGGGGTGGGTGGAAACCCGGAGGCGGCGGGCGAGGGCCGCGATCAGGCTGCCGCCCGGCGGGAGGGTGATGGACGCCGAAGAGCGGTTATGGCGCCAGATCCGCGTCACCGACCGGATCTAGGAGGGCGACTGAGGTGCCCGACGACGCGGTGAACGCTGGCTCCTGCCTCGTCGCGGGCGCGTGAGTCACTGGAACGGGCTCACCTGTCGTGGGCTTGGCTTTCAGGGATCAAGCGGATCAGCCCGACCCAGGCTGCTTCGCCTCTCGTGTGGATGGCGCGAACAACGAACCGGCCTTTCTCGATCTCGGCGTACGCCTGCTCCGGCTTTCCGCCGGCGGGGTACTCGACGCCCAGTTCCTCGCCCGCGGTCACCGAGTCCATGAGAACCGCGGGGCCGTCGGTTTCCCACAGGCCGCAGTCTTCCCACGGCGTAGCGGGATCGGCGAGGAGTCGCTCGGCTTCAGCGAGCAGGTCGCCCTCGGAATCGGCCGCGAGCCAACGGAGGAAAGCGCGGTGCTCCGGGAGGTAGCAAGTTGTGGCGGGTTCATCACCGAGGACCAGGCCTGTCGCCTCGCCGATGGAGAGAGTGCCCGCCAGCGCGTTCACCGCGCAGGCACGGTCATAGTCGTCGTCACCTCCTTCGATACTTCCTTTCCAGCGCGACAAGGCGGAGACAGGCACCACGATGAGCGGGCCGCCGAGGGATTCGACCCAGGTTTGAGTCCCTGTGATGGTCATGGTGACGAGTGTCCCTTGAGGGTCCGACAGTTCCGGTATCCAGGCGCAGCCGTGTAGGTCGTTATACAGTCAGTAGATCGGCCTATGTCCTGAGGTGCATCGTGTTGCGTCTCGGTTCCCCGGTGGGGTCGAGGTAAGCGGGGGCGGTGAATTCGGGTAACCCGTCTTGGGCGATCTGGACTTTCCATTCGCTGTGGTGGATCAGCCGGTGGTGTTTGGTGCAGAGCAGGACGAGGTTGTCGATCTTCGTTTCGCCGTGGTGCCGCCAGAAAACAATGTGGTGCGCGGTGCAGCGGGGTACGGGCATGTCGCAGCCGGGGAAGGCGCAGCCGCCGTCGCGGATCGTCAACGCGTACTTCTGTGCCAGCGACACTGTCCGTTTGGAGCGGCCGATGTCGAGTGGTTCGCCTGCGGTGCCGAGAACACCCGGCCTCACGCGAGCATCGCAGGCGAGGATCCGGGCGTCGGTCGCGCTGATCGGGCCGACCAGGTCCAGGTGAGCTTCGCCGATATCCCGGATCAGGTCCTCATACGACATGGTGACCAGGATGTGGGTGGCTTCCCCTGCCTGGCCGGGAAGGTTCCGGCTGGTCGTCTTCAACCGGACATAGTCGGTGAAGGCATCCCCGTAGCGTTCGTCCTGGGTGCGGGAGTCCCTAATCCCGTCGATGGCCTTGTGTGGTTTGGCCAGCGGGTCGAGGTCGGACTTCAACCGCGCGTAGGTTTCCAGATCAAGGGTGGCTTTCAAACCGAGCGTCCCGTCGCGGTGTTTGACGAACCGCAACTCCGGCCGCACATCCCTCGGATCCTCATCGCGCGGCTCTTTCCCATCAGGATCGAGCTTGTCCAGCAGCCGCCGTCCGGCCCGGGCGATCGCACGAGGACCGGCACGGCGGGCCAGATCGACCAGGATCTTCTCCCCACCCCGCACCTCCTCCTCCGGCACGCTCGACGGGATCCGCGCCAGGGTGCGGATGATCGCGTCGATCTGCGAGCCACCGACCGCACCCTCCGCAGCGGCCTCGGCGGTCAATGGTGCCAACGGAGGCTCCGGATCCCCGCCGATGGACGGACCGGGATACAACGCCAGCACCCGATCCGCACGATCCCTGGCTTCCTTGTCCGACACCAGGAAATCCTCGAAAATCATCGCCGCCAACGTCGAATGACCAGAACACCCACGAACACCGCGAGCATTGATCTCCGCGAGGATCGCGTTCTGCTCCGCATCCACCCGACGCTTGACGACCTCTAGTTCCTGTTTGCGGGCATGCAACGCAGCCGTGTCGACACGCCACCACTCGGTGCGCGTCGTCTCGGGTCTCTCGCTGCCGGCCACGAAATCAATGGTACTCCTGTTCGAACACCTGTGCTATCAAATATGGGGGGTAACTGTTCAGGCCCTTTGTTCGCTGTTGGTGCTGATATGGGATGATCTTGTTGTGGGAGAAGGGGTTCGGCCGTCGTATGACGAGCTTGCGGCGTTGGTTGCCGCGCAGGCGGTGGAGCTTGCTCGCGCCCGTGAGGAGATCGCTCAGCTGCGAGGCGAGGTTGCTGAGCTGAAGCGTCGTCTGGGGATGAACTCCGGCAACTCGTCGATGCCGCCCTCGTCGGACAGGTTCAGCAAGCCGGCGCCGAAGTCGTTGCGTGGCAGGACCGGCCGCAGACAGGGCAAGCAGCCGGGAGCGCCGGGAGCGAGCCTGTCCATGGTGGACGATCCAGATCGGATCGTTGATCACGTGCCGTCCTCCTGCGGCGGCTGCGGGACGGCGCTGCGCCGATGTGACAAGGTCGGCGTGGCGTCGCGCCGTCAGGTGATCGACCTGCCGGAAGTGCGCCCGTCGGTAACCGAGCATCGACTGCATCGGCGACGTTGTGCTGGTTGCCGTCAGGTGACCACGGCGATCGGCCCCCGCGAAGCGACCGCGCCGGTATGTTACGGGCCGAACGTGACCGCCTTGGCGGCGTATCTGTTGACCTATCAGCACATTCCGGTTTCCCGGACCGCGCAGTTGCTGGGCGACCTGATGGGTCTTCCGGTCTCGACCGACTGGGTCGCAGGAGTCCTCACACCCGTCGCGGCCGAGTTGGCCGGGTTCGAGCAGCAGGTCGCCGACGCGTTGCGGGCGGCGCCGGTGGCGCATTTCGACGAGACCGGCATCCGGGTCGAGGCCAAGACCTGGTGGCTGCACACCGCCTGCACCCCCACCCTCACCGCCTACTTCGCCCACAAGCTACGCGGCACGGAAGCGATGGACGAATTCGGGATCCTGCCACGATTCCGGGGCGTCGCGGTCCACGACGGCTGGATCCCTTACCAGTACTACGGTCCCACCCACGCCCGCTGCAACGCCCACCACCTGCGTGAACTCGTCGCAGCCGGCGAAGAACACCCCGAGCACGCCTGGCCATCGATCGCCATCAAAACCCTGGAAGATCTCAACACCGCCGCCCACAACGCACGCGACGCCGGCCTGACCGCCATCCCCGCTTCCATCGCGGATCCCCTGCTCTCACGATTCATCCGCACCGTCAACGTCGGACTATTCCTGCACCCACCCGAAAAAGGCCACAAAGGCAAAGCCCGCCGCCTGCTGGTACGCCTGCGCGACTACCAGCACGACGTGCTGCGCTTCGCACACGACCTCACCGTCCCGTTCACCAATAACCAAGCCGAACGCGACCTACGCATGATCAAAGCCCAGATGAAAATCTCCGGCGGCTGGCGCACCCGACACGGCGCCCACACCTGGCTCCGCGTCCGCGCCTACATCTCCACCCTCCGCAAAAACCGTATCCACATCCTCACCGCACTACGCGACACCATCACCGGAAACCCTTGGCTGCCAACAATAACCAAAATAGCCTGAACAGTTACTATGGGGGTAAATGGCGGATCAAAGGTCCGGTTAATCACCCAAGTCCAGCAGGAGCTTTCTGAATATTCCGGCAGGTTTGAGCCAGCCCAGGGTCTCACAGGGGCGGTTCTTTTGGTTTTCTCATTGCTGCGCGTTGCCACGGCGAGTGCGGGTCCTCGACCTGTGTCGCGATCCGCGAATCCCTTCCCCAACACGATCAACCCACGCTCAATCCCGAAACGCGACGGCACGCCTATCCGGCATCCGCCTTGCCGAACGGAGAGCCCTCGGAGGGCTTCTTCTCCCTCAGCAGGAAAACTCCGTAGAACAGCACCGTGAGCCCGAAAGAACAGAGCAGCAAGCCGCCGATCCCCGCCTCGACGTCGGTGTCCACGCTGCGCCCCGTGTTCGAGGAACGGGCGATGACTGCGTCCGGATCGACGAGCGCCTGGATCCCGCCGAACAACAGGACCAACGCGACAAGGATCAGCACGATGCCGAAGATGACGCGCTTGGCGGTACGGCGCGGCGGACCAGCGTCTTCGCCGTGATCAGAGGCAGGAGACTCCGGCATGACCGCAACGTATCAGCGGCCGTCCGGCAAGCCACCTTCTCGCGGCCAGGCGGGTGATCGTGAGCCGCCGGGGCCCGAGTTGCCGTCCCGGCAATCGCCTCTAGGTTGACGGGTATGTCGATCTACGGGGCCCGATGAAAGGGCCCGGACTCCTCGTCGTGCTGCTGGTGGTCCTCGGCGGTGTCAGCGGGCTCGGGTTCCTGCTGGGACTGGGCAACGCGGCCGTCCTGGCGGCCCTCACGGCGCTCTTCTGCCTCATGGCGGCGGTCGGCGGGCCACTTTGGGCGGATCTGCGGCTGCTGGCGTGGTTCGCGCCCGCGTTGATCCTCGCGGTCGGGGTGCCGCGGCTACTGGGAGCGGTGTCGCAGTGGGCGGCGATCGGGCTGCTCGTGGTGATCGTGGTCGTCGCCGGGCTGTTGCCCGCGTTCGGGGCGCGGTTCGTCACCGTCGGGCTGGGGCTCGGGATGGCATCACTGTTCGGGTACGGCTTCCAGCTGACGGGGACGGCGTCGGCGGGACAGATCCTGGGCGCGCCGGCGCTCGCGGTGGGCGTCGTGCTCCTGCTGCGGATCCTGATGGGTGCGAAGGATCCGGCGAAGCAGACCCGTGAGGCACTGGCGGACGCACTCGTCGAGGGAACACAGGAGCATGCGGCGAAACTGTGGCTCGCGGACCGGCCCCGGCGCTGGACCGGCCGGGTCCTCGGCGGCGTGCTCCGCTATCGCGCGGCCACCGGGTTGCTGGAGATCCGCCGGAAACGAGTGAACCACCGCGAAATCGGCCAAACGCTTGCCGCGGCCGCGGAAGAAGCCGCCAGACTCGCCGAGGCCGTCCGAAACCCGGTGGCAACGGACGATGTCGAACCGGTGCGGCGCGAGGAACCCGCCGGGCTGCCCGGCGCCACGGCCAGGCTGGTCACCGCGCTCTGGGATTCTCTCGAAACCATCCGGACCGCGGCGGCGGAACGCGACGAGTCGCGTGTGGACGTCCCGAAAGGACTCCGGAAGGAACTGCGCCGGATCGAGTTGAGCGGTGCGTTTTCCTGGCAGTCGCCGCAGTTCCGGCACGCGCTCCGCTGCGGGCTCGGCCTGGCGCTGGCGCTCGTGGTCGCGAGTTTCCGGCCCGGCGACCCGCTCACCGTTTCCTTCCTGCTCGGCACGTTCGCCATCATGCAGCCGGAATGGCGGGACAGTCTCGGCAAGGCCTGGCAGCGCATCGGCGGCTCACTCGGCGGCGCCGTCGTGCTCACCCTCGTCCTTTGGCTTCTGCCACAAGGGTTTCTGCTGCCGATCGGGCTGGTCGCGTTGCTCGGCGGGTTCTCGTTCATGCAGACGCGTCCGGCGGTGTTCAACGGCTGCATGGTCCTGATGTCGGTCGGCATGAACGCGACCACCAGGCATCTCGACCCGCGTTACGTACTCGTCGAGTACCTGCTCCTGATGGTTCTCGCCGGTGCCATCGCCCTGCTGTTCGGCTTCGCCGCGATCCCCGGCGTGCCGAAACCCGGCCCGGTGGAACGATTCGAGAGCGCCGTCGGCGCCACTCGCGTGCTGCTCGGCTCGGTGGGGCGCAAACTGCGCGGCGAGGACGTCGACCCGCGAACGCTCGGCCGCGATTTCCGCGCCGCCACCGTCGCGCACCAAGGCCTGCTCGCCGCGGAGCCGGGCACGAAGGAACCCGCGCCCGGGCAACGGGACGCGCTGGAAAACGCCGCCGAGGCCTTGCGAGGCCTGTCCATCACGTCGTCGTCGCTCTTGCTGCTGTCCGGACCGGCCGACGTCGCGGACGCCGTCGACGAGGCGGCGCGCACGCTCGGCACCGACGAGGCCGCGGAAATCCCGGTGCCTCCGAACGCCGACGACGAACAGCGCCTGGTACTCGACACCATCGCCGCCGACCTGGTCATCGTCGGCGAAGCGGCACGGACGCTTGGAAACGCCTAGGTCGTGGTCTTGTCGCGGTGCTGCCCGGCGATCTCCGCGTCGGGCGTGCACAGTGCGCACGGGGTGAACCCGAGCTGCCGCGCTTCCCCGATACCGAGCGGGATCGTGTCCCGGGTTTCGAGCCACTCGCACGATGTCACGTGGTAGCGCGGGTACTCGTCGACGACGACGACCTCGGTCTCGAGTTCGGAGACGACCGCCACATCGGCGGGGTCGCTCTTCTCCTCACCGGGATCACCGTTGCGCTGAGGCTCCGGGACGTCTTCCGTGTCGTCGAGTTCACCGGCGGCGGGTATCAAGGCCGTCTGCTCGGCGTCCTCGGGTTTCTTCTCTTCGTCCGCGTCGCTCTCTTCGACCGAAGGCGAATCCTCGGAGTCTTCCGGCTCTTCGGCCTCTTCGGAATCGGCGTCGGCTTCGGCCGCGCGCTTCTTCCGGCGGCGCAGCCAGTCGAAGACGAGCAGCAACCCGGCGACGACGGAGAGACCGATGGAGATCCAGGCCCACAGGGAGTTCGCGGTGATGAGCGCCGCGACGAGCAGCCCCAGAGCCGCCAGTACCAGTACCAGGACGATGTAGAGCACGGTGAATTACAACACGAGCGGCAAGCGAAACGGCCTCGACCCTCCGGAGAGTGCCGAGGCCGTTCCACTGTGTAGAAACTTTGAGCAGGGCAGAAATCAGCCCGCTTCGGCCCGGGGGCCGAACGAGTAGCCCTGTCCGCCGCCCGAGGACGACGCCGACTGCCCCGAGTTCGTCGAGGACGCCGACGCGGGAGCGGCCGACCCGCGGTCGTCGAGCTCACGCAGCTGGGACTCGAGGAACCCGCGCAGCCTCGTGCGGTACTCCCGCTCGATCGTGCGCAGCTCTTCGATCTTCTTGCCCAGCGAGCCCTTCTCCGCGTTCATGTTGTTCATGGTCTCGGTGTACTTGCGCTGAGCCTCGCGCTCCATGGTCGTGGCCTTGTCGCGCGCCTGGCGCTCCAAGGTCTCGGCACGGGTCCGGGCGTCGTTCAGCATGGTCTCGGCGCGGGTGCGCGCCTCGTTCACCATCGAGTCCGACTTCGACCGCGCGTCCGACAGCAGCTGCTCGGACTTGGTCCGGGCTTCGGCGAGCATGCCGTCCGACTCGGTCTTGGCCTCGGCGGTGAGCCGGTCGGCCATTTCCTGCGCCAACCCGAGCACCTTCGCGGCCTGGACGTTGGGCTCCCCGTTGTCCGGCACCATCGAGTGGGCCTGGGTCTGCTCCATCGCCGACTGCGGCGGCGGCACCGGCGCCAGGCGGCGCGACGGCTCGTCGCGTACCTGCGGCGGCGGGCCGACGGCGCCGGCCTTGGCGTTTTCGAGCTCACCACGCGTGGTCTCGAGCTCGTTGTCGAGCTGCTCGACCTGCTGCCGCAGCTCGTTGTTGTCCTCGATCAACCGGGCAAGCTCGGTCTCCACCAGGTCGAGGAACGCGTCCACCTCGTCCTCGTTGTAGCCCCTTTTGCCTATGGGCGGCTTGCTGAACGCGACGTTATGCACGTCAGCGGGGGTCAACGACATCAGATCACCTCACGCACTCCATGGCCTGCAGGTCCACCGGGGCTTCCCCGAAAATCACCCTGGCGTTGCCAGCTGCATCGCGAAGAACACAACCAACAGCAGCACCATAATCGATAAGTCCAGTCCGACGCCGCCGATTCGTACGGTCGGGATGATTCGTCTGAACAGACGAACCGGTGGGTCGGTCACTGTGTAGATGGTCTCGAGCGTTACCGCAACCCCTCCGGCAGGACGCCACTCGCGAGCGAAAGCACGCACGAGTTCGACGACGATCCGTGCCGTCAGCAGGAGCCAGAAGGCGAACAGCACGTACCAGACGACCAGCAACACAGCATTCACGTAACCACTCTGCCATGCCCCGCGTCAAAAGACGCAGTTGACGGGCCTCGGATGCCGATGAGTCGACAAAATCACATCCGGCTGCGCTCAGCGGTCACCGGGTGATCAGCCGCGCAGGAATAATCCGCCTTCGGCAATCCGCCGACGGTCCTCCGCGGTGACGTCCACATCGGGCGGTGAGAGAAGGAACACCTTGTTGGTGACCTTGTCCATCGAGCCGCGCAACGCGAAAGCGAGCCCCGCGGCGAAGTCGACGAGACGCTTCGCGTCCGCGTTCTCCATCTCCGTGAGGTTCATGATCACCGGGATGCCTTCCCGGTAGTGCTCCCCGATCGCGCGCGCCTCGGCGTAGCTCGTCGGGTGCAGTGTCGTGATCCGGCTCAACGGGTCACGCACCGCGGCACGGACCGGCTCGGTGACCGGACGCAGGCGTGCGACCGGTTCCGGCTGGCGATCGATCGCCAGCGCGCCGTGGACGGCAGGCTCCGGACTGGCCACGGAGCGTGACCGAGGCCGGGGCGCGGGCTCGTCATAAGTGTCGTCGACGTCCCGGTAACGTCCACCCCGCGACCGGGCCGGTGGCTCATCGTCGTAGTCGTACTCGTCTTCGGCATATTCCTTCGGGGCGTACCCTCGCCGGTAGTCGTCCTCGACGTCGTAGCCGTCTTCGTCCGCGGGCACCATCCCGAAGTAGGCCTTCAGCTTCTGCAGCGCGCTCATGCCTCTCCCTAGCCTTAGCCGCGTCCCGCACCGTGCTCCCCCGCCCTCGCCGCCACTCCCCGTAACGACGAGACGGTATTCCCTAGGGCGAGGCTAAACCGCGTCCACCGAGCAACGCGGTTCCGACACGCACACAGGTCGAGCCGTGCGCGATCGCCTGCTCGAGATCATTGCTCATTCCGGCGGAGATCTCACGGGCATTTGGGTGTTCTTCCCGTAGACGCTCCGACGCACGAGCGAGCTTCTCGAACGCCTCTGCGGGATCAGTACCCAGCGGAGCCACCGCCATAAGCCCCCGGAGGCGAATATCACCCACATGGGCTATCCGCTCCGCCAACTGGCTTATTTCGCTCACCCGAGTGCCCCCGCGTTTCGGATCGTCATCGAGACTTACTTGAATGAGGACGTCCAACGGGTGATCGCGTTGCCCGGAATCGAGCGCCGACCTGGTGGCTTTCGCGAGCGCGTCGGCCAGGCGCTCGGAGTCGACGGACTGGATCTCGTCGGCCCAGCGCACGACCGATTTGGCCTTGTTCCGCTGGAGACTGCCGACCATGTGCCAGCGAATCGATGCGTCGGGACGCAACCCGGCGACCTCTTCGGCCTTCGCCCCCGCCTCCTGATCACGGTTCTCGGCGAGGTCGAGCGCGCCGAGGTCGGCGAGCAGCGCGGCGTCCAGCGCCGGGAAGGTCTTGGTGACCGCGAGAAGTTTGACCTCGTCGCGCGCCCGGCCTGCCGCCTTGCACGCGGCGCCGATCCGCTCTTCCACTTCGGCGAGGGAAGCGGCGAGTTCCCCCTTGCGGGTGTCACTCACGACGCGTCCAGCCAGGTGATCCCCGCGATCCGGCCGGTCGTACCGTCGCGGCGGAAGCTGAACAGGGTCTTGTCTTCGTTGGTACAGCGGGGATCGACGCCGATCTTGCCGACGCCGAGATCGGCCAGTTGCCGCCAGAGGCCGGCGCGCAGGTCGAGACCGGGCGTGCCCTTGCGGGTTTTGCAGGCACTGCCGGGCACGTGCTTTTCGACGTCGGCGGCCATGTCGGCGGGGACTTCGTAGCAGTCGCCGCAGATCGCGGGGCCGAGCAGCGCTTCGGTCCGGGCCGGTTCGGCACCGAGCGAACGCATCGCCTCGATCGCGGCGGGAACGACGCCGACCCTGGCGCCGACGCGGCCCGCGTGGACGGCGGCGACGACACCGGCTTCGGCGTCGGCCAGCATCAGGGGCACGCAGTCGGCGACGAGCACCACGAGCGCGAGACCCGTCTGGGCGGTCACGAGCGCGTCGGTCGCTTCGGCGGCGGAGGTCTCCGAGCCGTCGACGACGGTAGCGGTCCGGCCGTGGACCTGCTCCATCCACGCCAGCCTGTCCTCGGTGAGGCCGAGTTCGGTGGCGAGACGTTTGCGGTTGGCGTAGACGTCGCCCGCGTCGTCACCGACGTGATCGCCGAGGTTGAAGGTGTCGTAAGGCGGCCGGGAAGCCCCGCCCGCCCTTGTCGTGACAACCCGCCGTACCCGCACGAAATCCTCCTAGACCTGAGTGAAGGCCCCCTCGACTGTAGTCAAGGAGGCCTTCACGGAACGTACTGGCGAGCTACCGCCGCATGAACGGGGGAACGTCGACCTCGTCGTCCGACGGGTCGTCATGCACCGGGGTGGCGCGGCCGGGCAGGCTGCCGTGGGTCGAGTTCGACCCGATCGGCGAGTACCCGCGCGAACCGCCGCCGGGCTGCGGAAGCCCTCCGCTCAGCGAGCCGTTGCCCTCGGTGCGGGCGGGCGGCATCGACGAGTGCGGGCGCGGCGGCGCGACCGGGTAGCCGTTGGACCCGGTCGACGGGACCGGCGTGGCACCCGAAGGCGGGCTCTGCACCGGCGTCGCCCCGCCCCCGTTGACCTGGCCCGCCTGGGCGGACGCGGTCGAGTTCGCCCGGGAGCCGAAGGTCGACGGGTCGAGCTTCTTGTGGGTCGGGGTGCCGGCGTCGAAACCGGCCGCGATCACGGTGACCCGGACCTCGTCGCCGAGCGAGTCGTCGATGATCGTCCCGAAGATGATGTTGGCGTCGGGGTGCGCGGATTCCTGCACCAGCGACGCGGCCTCGTTGATCTCGAACAGGCCGAGGTCCGACCCGCCCGCGATCGACAGCAGCGCGCCGTGCGCCCCGTCCATCGACGCTTCGAGCAGCGGCGAGTTGATCGCCTTCTCCGCCGCCTGGATCGCCCTGCCCTCGCCGCGCGCCGAGCCGATGCCCATCAGCGCGGAGCCCGCGCCGGACATGACGCTCTTGACGTCGGCGAAGTCCAGGTTGATCAGACCCGGCGTGGTGATCAGGTCGGTGATGCCCTGGACACCCGAAAGCAGCACCTCGTCGGCCGAGCGGAACGCGTCCATCAGCGAGACGCCGATGTCGCCCAGCTGCAACAGCCGGTCGTTCGGGATGACGATGAGGGTGTCGCACTCGTTGCGCAGCTGCTGGATGCCTTCTTCGGCCTGCTTGCTGCGGCGCTTGCCCTCGAAGGTGAACGGGCGGGTGACGACGCCGATGGTCAGCGCGCCGAGCTTCCGCGCGATCTGGGCGACGACGGGCGCGCCACCGGTGCCGGTGCCACCACCCTCACCCGCGGTCACGAACACCATGTCGGCGCCCTTGATGACCTCTTCGATCTCTTCGCGGTGGTCCTCGGCGGCCTTCTGCCCCACCTCGGGGGCGGCGCCGGCACCGAGGCCGCGGGTCAGTTCCCGGCCGATGTCGAGCTTGACGTCGGCGTCGGACATGAGCAGTGCCTGAGCGTCGGTGTTCACCGCGATGAACTCGACGCCCTTGAGGCCGACCTCGATCATGCGGTTGACGGCGTTCACTCCGCCGCCGCCGATACCGACGACCTTGATCACCGCAAGGTAGTTGTGCGGGGGCGTCATCGGGGCCGCCTTCCTGATCGTGTGTGCCCGTGCTGCCCGCCGGTCGCTGAGCCTGTGCCGAACCCTCGAGCTGAAGTTCAGATCGAGAGTTATGTCAACTGCCGACGTTGAAGCAGGACGGTATGCACCAGGCAGGCTCGAATCCAGTAGCCACGCCGTGTGTCGCAAAGGTGTTTTGCCACAACATGTTCCCGGGCGCAAGAGCGCGACCCGGTCGCAGCGGCGAACGGCGGCCTGGTAAAAGCGAAGATCAGGTCGGCATGGACATGACCATGACGACGTCCTTCGACGGCGATCCGGTCGGTGATCCGCCCGCCTGTTCGACGCTGAGCGCGAACTTCTCGGCCCCGCCGAGCCCCTCGGCGACCAGTAGCGCACCGTCCTGACCACCGGAAATGAGCCCGGCGGGCTTCGGCGCGGTGCCCGGGTACATCAGCCACGCCTGGTAGGTCCGGCCCGGATCGTTCTTCGGCAGCTGCGCCGCCATGAAGACGAGCCGGTCCTTCGCGCGCGACATCATCACGGTGCCGCCGCCACCGGCCGAGGTCTCGGCGTGCCCGGTCCGGAGATCGGCGGCCGCGAGGACTTCGGCGACCGGGGCGTACCGGGCCGAGTACTGCGCGGCGCGTTCCCGCGCGGCGGTCAGCTGCGTGTGGTTCTCGTAGGCGAGGCCGCCGAACACGGCGGTACCCGCCAGCCCGACGACGGCCGCCGCGGCCGCCGCGATCGCCCAGCGCGGGGCGCGGCGCCGGTCCTTGAAGCGCTCCCCTGCCTCGGCGCGGGTCTTCGGCGGCAGCTGCCTGGTCGCCATCGCTTCCGCGAGCACCCGGCGCTTGAGCTCCGGCGGCGGGTCTTCGGCCAGCGCGGCCCCGAGCCGGGTCGCGGTCATCTGGAGTTCGAGGACCTCCTGGGCGCACGGAGCGCACTCCCCGAGGTGCCGCTGGAACTGGGCACGCTCCACTTCGGACAGCGCGTCGACGGCGTAAGCCCCCGTGAGCGTGTGCATTTCGGGCATGGTCATGCCGTCACCCCCAAACAGTCCCGGAGCCTGATCAGGCCGTCCCGGAGACGGGTCTTGATTGTTCCGTGCGGGGTCTGCAGCACTTCTGAGACCTCGCGATAGGTGTAGCCCTGGTAGTACGCGAGCACCACGGACTCCCGTTGCAGCTCGGTGAGGCTCGTCAGGCATCGCCGGACCTGCGAACGTTCCCAGCGCGCCGCGACGGCCTCCGACACCTCGTCGAAGGGCCGGGCGCGGGCGGCCTCGAAGGTCGCCTTGACCTCGCGGTCCGAACTGGCTCGTGCCGAGCGGACGCGGTCGACGGCCCGGCGGTGCGCGAGCGTCATGGCCCAGTTCAGCGCGCTCCCGCGCTCCGGGGAGTAGCGCGTGGCCGTGCGCCACAGCTCCACCATGACCTCCTGTGTGACCTCTTCGGACTGTGCGACGTCACGGAGGATCCGCCGCACCAGGCCGAGGACGGGGCCGGCGAGCCGGTCGTACAAGGCGTCGAAGGCCCGCTCGTCCCCCTTGGCGACCCGGACGAGCAGGTCCTCGGCGGTCGGGCCCTGCGGTTCGCCGTCGGGTGCGGGAACGGGCTCCATCCGGCGGGGACGTGCTGATTCATCCATCAAGTCTGCCTCCGGCCGTCTGCGGCGTCCGCGGGGTCATCGGCGCCCTCTTCACCCACAGTTTGATCCCATGCCGCCGGATCAGCGCGGAGACCCGGTGCGGCATGAGCGGACGGGTGATCAGCAGGTGCACCAGCCATCGGGTGGTGGCGGGCCGCCGCACCCCGCGCAACGACGCGGTCAGCGGGGTCGTCTCCCCCTGGCGGAGGGCGATCTTGACCGAGAGCAGCGACTCCGGCATCGGCACCTCCATCCGGTACTCGCCGTCCATCGACTGGAACGGCGACACGTAGAACTCCTTGTCCGCGAAAGCGTTCCCGGCCGCGTCGGGGCGTAGGAGGTACGCGTGCCTTCCCCGGTAGGTGTTGTGGACCTCGGCGACGACGCATTCGAGTCCGCCGTCCGGCCGATGGCACCAGTAGAGGGTGATCGGGTTGAAGTTGTGCCCGAGCACCCGCGCGCCGGCGAGCATCAGCACCCGGCCGCCCTGGAGATCGACGCCCCGATCGGCGAGCCAGTGGTCCACTTTGGACCGGATGCTGGAGGTGTCCTCGGGTGCGAAGTGGTCCCGCGGGTCGAAGCGAGCGAAGGGGCGAAGCCACCACGGCAGCTTCGGCAGCCTGTCGAGGTCGACGAACCACAGATAGACGCGGTGGGCGAACGAGATCGGCGGATCGTTGCGCCGGACGTGCGCCACCGTCGAGTCGTAGAGAACGGCCATGGGGGTCACCATCGCACTCCGAAGCTCTCGGCCGCGCGGACACCGGACGCGCAACCGTCCTCGTGGAATCCCCAGCCGTGATACGCGCCGGCGAAGGCGACCGTGCCGTCGTTGAGTTCGGGCAGACGGCGCTGGGCGGCCACGGAACCGGGCGTGTAGACGGGGTGTTCGTAGGTCATCCTGGCCAGCACCGAACCGTCGTCGGGGGCGGTGCCGGGGTTGAGCGTGACGACGTAGCCGGTCGGCTCGTCGAGCCGCATCAGGCGGTTCATGTCGTAGGAGACCTGGACCGCGCCCGCGTTCGCGCCGCAGGCGGGGGTGGCGTAGTTCCAGCCCGCCCGCGCGGACTCCGCCGTCGGGAGCACGCCGGTGTCGGTGTGCAGCCATGCCTCGTTGCTGGAATACCGGAACGAGCCGAGGACTTCGCGTTCGGCGTCGGTCGGCGCCGCGAGCAGGTCGAGCGCCTGGTCGGCGTGCGTGGCCAGGACGACCTTGTCGAGGCGATGCCGGGTGTCGGCGTCGTCGCGGACCTCGATCCCCCGCCCGGTGCGCTTGACCGAGCGGACCGGTGTCGACAGGTGCACGGCTGTCAGCTGCTTGGCGGCGAGGTCGACGTACTCGCGGGAGCCGCCGACGACGGTGCGCCAGCTCGGCGACCCGCCGACCGACAGCATCCCGTGGTTGCGCAGGAACTCGAACAGGTAGCGCGCGGGGTACTGGAGCGTGTCGGTCCGGTCGGCCGACCAGACGGTCGAAACCACCGGGAGCATGAAGTGGTCGACGAAGTACTTCGTGTAGCCGCCGATCGCGAGGAACGCGCCGAGCGTGACGTCGCCTGCCTCGGGCGATTCGAGGACGCGCTTCGCGTGCCGGTGGAAGCGCTTGACGTCGGCGAGCATCCGCAGGTAGCGCCCGCGGGTGACGTTGCGAGGCTGCGCGAACAGGCCTTTCAGTCCCTTGGCCCCGGCGTACTGGAGACCGCAGCCGTCGCAGCGGATGCTCATGGACATCTCGGTGTCGCGGGTGGTGACGCCGAGCTCGCCGAACAGGCGGAGCAGATTCGGGTAGGTGCGCTCGTTGTGCACGATGAACCCGGAGTCGACGCCGACGGTGCCGCCGTGCGCGCTCGGGACGTCGTGGGTGTGCGCGTGCCCGCCCAGCCTGTCGTCGGCTTCGAACAACAGCACTTCATAACGACGTTGCAGCAGGTAGGCGGCCGTGAGGCCGGCCACGCCGCTGCCGATGACTCCGATGCGTAGACCCTTGGTGTGCACGAACGGGATTCGGAACAGGGGCCGGACCGGATTGGACCGGGTGAACCGGGGCATCACACGACCCATCCTTTTCCTGTCCGGGGTCGAATGACGACTATGCCGAACAGTCCCGCGTCTCGCCTAGTGCCGTTCGTCGAGCGGCTCCTCGGTGGCTCCCTGCCGGTCGGTCTCCGTACCTGGGACGGCGTACGCGCCGGTCCCCCGGATGCCCCGACCGTGGTGCTCCGCAACCGCCGTGCCCTGCGCCGTCTCCTCTACGCGCCCGGGGAATTGGGCCTGGCCAGGGCGTATGTCTCGGGCGATCTCGACGTCGAGGGCGACCTCGCCGAGGGATTCCGCCGGATCTGGGCGCTGAGCCGGTCGGGTGCCGCGCGCGGCGCGAAGCTCGGCCCGCGCGAGTGGGCCGAGGCGCTGCGGATCGCGGTGGGCCTCGGCGTCGTCGGGCCGCCGCCCAAACCGCCCGCCGAGGAGGCCCGGCTGTCCGGGAAGCTGCACACCTTGCTTCGCGACAAGTCCGCCATCGCACACCACTATGACCTCAGCAACGCCTTCTACCAGCTGCTGATGGACGAATCGATGGCCTATTCGTCGGCGTACTGGACGTCCGACGAGGACGGTTACGACCTCGAACAAGCCCAGTGGGACAAACTCGAACTCATCTGCCGCAAGCTCGGGCTCCGGCCGGGGATGCGACTGCTCGACGTCGGCTGCGGCTGGGGATCGCTCCTGGTGCACGCGGCGAAGCACCACGGGGTCCAGGCCGTCGGCATCACCCTGTCGGCGGAACAGCTGCAGCACATCCGCGGCCGTCTCGCCCAGCACGACCTGGAGGATCGCGTCGAGGTCCGCAGGCAGGACTACCGCGAGCTGACCGACGAGCCCTTCGACGCCGTCGCCACCATCGAGATGGGCGAGCACGTCGGCGAGGAGAACTACCCCGAGTACACACGGACGCTCTACCGGATGCTCAAGCCCACCGGACGGCTGGTGCTCCAGCAGATGTCCCGCGGCGCGGTGGCGCCGGGCGGCGGCGCGTTCATCGAGCGCTACATCGCCCCCGACATGACGATGCGGCCGCTGAGCCGCACGCTCGGGCATCTGGAGACCGCCGGTTTCGAGATCCGCGACGTCCACGCGCTGCGTGAGCATTACGTGCGTACGGTCCGGGCATGGGAGAAAACGCTCGAAAGCAACTGGGACGACGTCGTGGCGCTGATCGGTGAGTCCGGCGCCCGGGTCTGGCGGCTCTATCTGGTCGGCGGCGCGCTCGCGTTCGAGGAGAACCGGATGGGTGTCGACCAGATCCTCGCGGTCCGCTCGTCCAGCTCCGGCTTGAGCGCCCTGCCCGCCACCCGGGAGTGGTCCTGATGCCGCTCGGAGGGACCCTCGCGGTCACGGCGGGCGCGACGCTCGTGGCTTTCGTCGTCACCTTCGGCATCGCCCGGTGGCGCAAGCGGTACGACACCGTCGACACGCTCTGGGGGCCTGGCTTCGCGCTCGTCGCGGTGGTCGCGGCCCCGCTCGGGGACGGGTCGGCGGCGCTGCGCGTGGTCACCGCGCTGCTGACCGCGGTCTGGGGTGTGCGCCTCGGCGTCCACCTCCACCTGCGCAACCACAAGCTGCCCGAAGACCCGCGCTACGTGCGGATGGCGGAGAACGCCGGCCCGAATCCGGCGCTCAAGCTGTTCATCCGCGTTTACCTGGTCCAGGCGGTGGTGCTCTGGTTCGTCTCGCTGCCGGTCCAGTTCGCGATGTACGGCGACCCCTTCGGAGTGACGGCCTGGCTCGGCGTCGCGGTGTGGCTGGTCGGCTTCGGGTTCGAGACGATCGGCGACGACCAGCTGCGCCGATTCAAGGCCGATCCGGACAACAAGGGGAAGGTCCTCGACAGCGGGCTGTGGCGCTACACCCGGCATCCCAACTACTTCGGGGACGCGTGCGTGTGGTGGGGCCTGTACCTGCTGGCGTGTTCGAGCTGGGTGGGGGCGGCGACGATCCTGTCGCCGATCGCGATGACGTACACGCTGGCCAAGGGAACCGGAAAACCTTTGCTGGAGAAGGGTTTGCAGCGGTCCCGGCCGGGATACGCGACGTACGTCGAGCGGACCAGCGGGTTCTTCCCGCTGCCCCCTCGCCGCCGACCTGTCTCCTGAGGTGGGCCGGCCAGGTGAGAAACGCGCGCGCGTTTCTTGTCGGCCGAAGGCCTCGGATTTTCGGAGGCGGGCCGCCGACAAGGCTGAGTGAGTGACCACCCGTACCGCGGCCCGGCTACGGAAATCCGACAGCGCGCTCAGAGAGACACTGCAAGCTCACTCCCCGGTGAGACCGTCGAGCATTTCCCGCAACAGGTCGAGGTGGCCGGCGTGCCTGCCGGTCTCCTCGACCATGTGCGCGACCACGAACCGGACGTTGACCTCGCGATCCCCGCGGAAGGGGACCTTGTCGTCCAAGTCCATCCCCGCGACGACCTTGCGGCTCCGCTCGCACTCGGCCTCGTAGACGGCGATCAGCTGCTCGATCGGGGTCTGCATGGCGACCCGGAACTCGGCGTCGGGGTCGGCTTCGAGGGCCTCCTTCCAGAGGTCCTCCTGCCCGTTGAGCACCACGTTGAACCAGTACTGCTCGACCAGGGTCAGATGCCCGAGGAGACCGGCGACGGTGGTCAGCTCGCTGGGCACGAGCGGCCGCCGGGCCTGCTCGTCGGTGAGGCCGGAGCACTTCCACACGACTGTGGCGCGAAGGAAGTCGAGAAAGCCGTTCAGCTGGGTGCGCTCGTCGCCGGTGAGCGGCGGTTCGGGACGCTTGGGTTCTTCGGTCATGGTCGTGCAGTCTGCCGGTTTCCTCCGATGATCCGCCATCGAGATACCGCCGGGCACCCTGTCCACCATCTGCCGCACAGCCGTGGTCCATGTCCGAACGTGATCCCATCGTTCGAGTGAAACCAGCGGTAGTTAGCGCCCCGGAAACATGACGACCACCCGCCCGTCATGTCAGGCTGGTGCAGTTGTGCCCCTAGCCGGAGCGTCAAGGAAAGGCAGATGATGTCAGGCCTGCAGCTGAGCGCACTCGATGTCGCTTTCCTTTGCATGGAAAGCGAAACGACGCCCATGCACATGGGCGCGGTGGTCACCTTCCGTCCGCACGGGCAGGTGCACGCGCGCAAGCTGACCGCGCTGCTCGCAGAACGGGCCGCGGTGCTCCCGAAGCTGCGTCAGCGCCCTCGCACCGCGCTGTTCCCGCCCGGCTCCGCCATCTGGGCCGAGGACCCGGATTTCGTTGCCAGTGAACATATTTCACATCACCACCTGAGCTCCCTGTACGAACCGGACCCACTCTCCGCCTACGCGTCGCGATGGATGGGACGGCCGCTCGACACCGGAAAACCCTTGTGGGACTTGCATCTCGTCACCGGCCTGCCGGACGGCGAATTCGCGTTGCTGCTGAAACTGCACCACGCGCTCACCGACGGGGCGGGCGCGTACGCCGTCGCCGTGGGCCTGCTCGACGGGCTCCCGCGGGCGACGAAGCGCACGCACAGCGGCGCCGAACCGCCTGCCCCACGCTCCCCTGTGGACGCTGTCAAGGACGCCCTCGGCACCACTCTGGCCCAGGCCGGGAAATCCGCCGGGATCGCCTCGTCCGTCGTCCGCGCGACCCGGTCGCCGCTGTCCCCGATCAGCGCGCCGCCGTCGACCGAACGACGGCTCGGCTTCGTACGGCTGGACACCGCCGAGATCCGGCGGATCCGCCGGGCGCACGGCGGGACCGCCAACGATGTCGTACTGGCGGTACTCAGCGGCGCGCTACGCGAATGGATGATCAACCGCGGCCAGCGCGCCGACGACCGGACGCTGCGGGCGCTCATCCCGGTCAGCGTGCGCGGGCGGGCCGCCGAGCAGCTCGGCGGCAACAAGCTGTCCGGTTATCTCTGTGACCTGCCGGTCGGCCTCGACGATCCGGTGGAGCGGCTGCTCGCCGTCCAGCGCGAGATGAGCCGGAACAAGGCCGCGGGCCCCGGCCGGGGCGCCGGCGCGTTCCCGCTGCTCGCCGACCGGATGCCGCCGATGCTGCACCGGCTCGGCAGCAAGGCGGCCGGGCTGGCCGCGCCGCTGCTGTTCGACCTCGTGGTGACCACGGTGCCGGTGCCGCCCAACCGGCTCAGCCTCGACGGGACGAAGATCGAAGGCGTGTACCCGTTCGTGCCGCTGGCGCCGCGGCAGGCGATCGGCATCGCGGTGGCGACCTACCGCGACTCCGTCCACATCGGACTTCAGGCGAACGGGGCGGCGGTTTCGGACGTGGGCTCGCTGCGGGACGGCGTGCTCAAGTCGGCCGCGAGGTTGCTGGACACCGCTTAGCGCGCGACATGAAAGGCCCCTTCATTGCGAAATTTGCCATGAAGGGGCCTTTCATGTCGCCTTGGGCCTTGGTGTTGCTGACGTGATGCGTCGCGAAAGCCACTTTCGCGACACCTCTAGGTCTGGGTCTCGGTGATCGCCGGTGCTGCGGGGCTACGGTCGGGCGGTTTCGCGTGACTGGTGGGACGACACTCGTGATTGCGTGGACGGCACGTGTGCTTGGACGGACGACACGCGGTGGACTCGACCGCCGTCGAGTGTCGTCCGGCTGATCACACGTGCCGTCCACCTGGACACGGGTGTCGTCCGTCTGATCACACGTGCCGTCCCATCGGTCATGCGAGTACCGGTACGGGTCGGCGGGTCGGCGGTGTCGCGAAAGCCACTTTCGCAACGTTGAAGGTTGCGAAAG